>URVP01000077.1 GCA_900551345.1 uncultured Eubacteriales bacterium | reverse complement strand
TGTTTTATCAGTATTTCTCTTTTTTAATTCATGAGTCATAATCAGAATATTGTTTCCCAAAGCCCCACACCATTTCAGACTCAATCCAGTGATAAATGCAAAATAAGCGAAAGCTAATCCATATAGCAAGCACAATAACGAAGCAATTATGTTAATAGCAAACAATGTAAGCAAAGCTATAGCAACACTACAAACTGAAAATATTAAACTTAAAACCATAAATATCTTTCCAAGCTTTAAGCATGCGTAATTAGCCTCTTTCCCGGATTTGTCGTTATATACTCTTTTAAAAAAACCTCTTTTCTTAGGAGCCAAGCTATAATTACCTGTGCTTTTGTAGAACGGCGCATCAGCAAGATCACTACCTCCGCAGTTTGGACAATACTTAGATTCACCCGGAAGAAATATACGGCACTTTTTACAATACTTTATCATGACAATACCTTCCTTTGCTAATAATATGTTAATACAACCAAATATATTGTTTATTAATGTACGAAGTAGAAAAGCATTATACTGTTAAATTCACAATGCGGTAAAGTTATTAATTTTACACATAGTACTATATACTATTAAAAAGCCCCTATTGCCATATATCATAGCAGTAAGGGGCTTTTGCACATCATATTATTTTATAACCTTTATCCAGCCTTCGGGAGCTTCAAGTCTGCCCATCTGGATACCGGTAAGAGTGTCATACAGTTTCTGAGTAACAGGACCCATTCCTTCCATACCGCTGGGGAAGCAGATTTCCTTTCCGTGGTCATTGATTTTTCCAACGGGAGATATAACAGCGGCAGTACCGCAAAGTCCGCATTCTGCAAAATCACCCAGTTCGTCAAGGAAAATTTCTCTTTCTTCTACCTCAAGTCCCAGATACTCTTTAGCAACATACATAAGAGAACGGCGTGTAATTGAAGGAAGAATTGTGTTGGACTTTGGCGTTACAACTTTGTTATCCTTTGTAATAAACAATACATTTGCACCGCCGGTTTCTTCAATCTTTGTTCTGGTTTGTGCATCAAGATAAAGGTTTTCATCAAAGCCCTGATTATGTGCGTCTACAATTGCATGAAGGCTCATGGCATAGTTAAGACCTGCCTTAATATGACCGGTACCATGGGGAGCTGCTCTGTCAAAATCGCTGATTCTGATAGTAAGAGGCTTTACACCGCCCTTAAAGTAAGGTCCTACGGGCGTAGCAAAAAGTCTAAACTGATATTCCGTTGCAGGTTTTACACCGATAACAGCGTCTGAACCAAACAGGAACGGACGAAGATAAAGAGTTGCACCGCTGCCGTACGGCGGAACATAATCAATATTAGCTTCAACAGTTTTTACAACTGCATCAACAAAACGATCTTCGGGGAAAACGGGACATTCCATTCTTCTTGCAGAATCTGCAAGACGCTGCGCATTAAGGTCGGGACGGAACACAACTACATTACCCTTTTCGGTAGTGTAGGCTTTAAGGCCTTCAAAACATGTTTGTGCATACTGAAGCACGCCTGCACATTCAGTAAGAACGATGTTGGCATCTTCTGTAAGAACACCATCATCCCATGCACCGTTTTTGTAATTAGAAACATATCTCTTATCGGTTTTTATGTAGCCGAAACCAAGATTGCCCCAATCGATATTTTTTGCCATTTATAAAACTTCCCTTCTTATAAAATAAGACTCATATAAATTTATTTAAAATATATTTTAACACATTATTGCAAAAAGTGCAATATCATAGCAAAAAAAGTTGCCAATGTATTCATTTTTATCTAAATCGATTGAAAACACAGGTAAAATATGATATTATTATTAAAAATAAATAAAATAGAGAGTTGATACTATTGAGATGCCCTATATGCAATTCAAAAGTTTCCAAACGAGAAGGTTTGTGCAGGGTATGCGGATTCAGATTTCCGCCCATACCAACTTTAATTGACCGACTTTCCGGTATGACAATTCCTAAAGTGATTGCTCTTTTAATTGCTGCTACGGGATTTATTGTTATATTGACTAAATGCTTTGCCCCTTCAAATTATACAGAACCCATAACACCCGCCAGCAATGAATATGCCCTTAAAACCAATGTAGGAATTCTGTTTTTTGAAGGTGTATCTAATCAAACAACAGATGAAATAACCTCAGCTGTCAAACAGTTGATAGCTAAAGGCAGCGGTGAGGTAAAATATAAATACAATACAAACGAAAACCTTTATGAAGAAAACACCAATTCACTTATAAATCAATCAAACTGCCGAGATATAATTATAACAGACACTGCATATCCGGATAAACTTGCTTTGATAGCTCAGTCAAATCCGGATGTTGATTTTTACCTTATAACACAGGATGCTGATTATTCCCCTCCGGACGGAGACAATTTACATATATTCCGAACCGACCTTTCAAAAATAGCATATGTGCAAGGATATATTGCAGGAAAAAAGATTGATGATGTCTTAAGCAATTATACTGAAAATCCTTTAGACAATCAGCAAATCGGTACCGCACTGTTTGTTTATAAAGATGATATATCACTCTCTCTGTATGATATATTTGCACAAGGTGTAAAACAGGGCAGTATCATTGCTGAAGTTTCGGCTGTAAAGTTATCAGACGAAACAGCTTATGCTAACGAACTGGCAAGTTCTGAGAATACGCTAGTGGTTTTTATTGCAAATGATGCACCTGTATTTATTGATGCCCTGTGTCAAATTGAATCAGACAAGATATTTATCTCGGGAATGAACTCACAAGTTTTAAAGTATTCCAATTATCTGTCATATATGCAGTTTGAATATGCCCCCTATATAGAGTATATCATTTCATGCATATCGTCCGATACTAAAATACCTCATATATACGATGTACAATATTCTGACGGATTTTATCAATTTAAAATCAATACTGCTAACTTGTCATCTGACATAAAGTCACAAGCAGAGGCGTTGCTTTCAGAATAACTATATATATTTTTTACTTGTCTATAATTATATTATATAAATTTATGGTAAAATATTAAGACACGGCAAACTGTAGAAACAGTCTGCTGTGTCTTTGTGTATATTTCTTTGTTGGTATATAATTTGGTTCTATATTCTTAAGGCTGACTACACCGTTAATTATTAACTCTATACCGCCTCCGAAACAATAATGCTATATGTTTGAGTAAATCCCTGATAGGTTACCGTTACTGTCTGGATGCCTGCCAGCGATATGTTATATCCGGTAAATACAGCGTCTGCTGTTACATCTTCTGTTGAATTATCACTGTATGTAGCTGTTACTGTAGGTCTGACAAACCCATCTCCTAGATTGTAATTTGTCTTTTGACCGCTTACTGCAATTGACTCAAGGGTGGGTACCGGAGTATCATCGGTTAACTCATAATTGGAAATTGCAAGATTATCAATAACCAATTTGCCGGCTCCTGCATTATTTACAGTCCATTGAAGTTTAGTTGCAGAAGTTAAGTCATCCTGTGAAAAATCAAAGCTGAAAAATTGCCAATTTGTTGTGGCTTCAAACTCGCACTTGCTGTTTGTTCCTGCAATATTCATAGTGAAAGTATTAGATGTATTTTGGGTAGTTGGAATGATCCGAGCATAAAATGAAATGTATTTCGTCTGTGACCAATCCCAAGTTGACGGAACTATACCCTCTTGAGTACCGCCCCAGCCTCCGCTTCTTGCATAGTCGAATCCTAATGCATTACTATCATCAATACCTAAGCCGTTTGCAGAACTTTTAACAAATGTATCTGCGGAAGTTTGTCCGCTCCATCTTGAATCGAAAGCATTTGAAGCGAATACTATATCTGCATCATTATCAAAAGTAGCATACTTAACCCAGCTTATAAACTCCTCAACAGTAATACTGTATGTTGCAGTTTTTTCTTTATATCTTACGGTTACAGTTTTGCTTCCGGCTGTTGTTGTATCAAAACCGGTAATCTCAACACCGGGAGTTGAAAGAGGTATACTTATTTCAGAACCATCAGTATATGTCACTTTTACAGATCCGGTAATTAAATCAATTTCCTCATTTTGAATATAATCAGTTTTTGGATTTTCTACACTTATTGAAGAAACGGAATCGTTCCCTCTTCTTAAAATCTCACACTGAGCAAGATGTTCTTTTATATAAGCTCCCCAATAATTTGTTGGAGGATATGAATATCCATCTGTTTTCCAGTTATCAGGATCACCGATAAGTCTGGGAGCAGAACTTGGATGCAAGCTGTAAGCTGTGTAGTTGGCAGCAGCTCCAAAAGTTGCAGAGTCATCCATCCAGTCAAGAAGTTCAGGTACCCACCGGTCATGATACATAGCATCTCCGGGCTGATATTCCACTCCGCCTACAGAAGAATTAGTTGCCTGATCCCAACCGCATTCTCCTATAATTACGGGATATTCTTCTCTTGCTTCACCCACTTTATTGTTCCAGTTAGTCGTTCTTCCTTTCCAAGGATATATATGGGAATCATACATAATTCCGTATCCGGCTTTTTCGGAAGAATTATCGCTGCCTTGATCTACCAATGCATAACCATTGGTTATTCCTGTCAAATCATAACCCCAGTCGAGTCCTCCGGCAACGATAATGTTTTTTGCGTCAAGGTCACGAATCATTTCTACAACCTGCTGATGTCCGGTTATATCACTTCCGTTTCCGTTACGCCAAACTTCCCATCCCACACTGTGTGGTTCATTAAGTATACCGAAAAGTACTGTCGGATTATTTTTATATCTTTGTGCGGCATTAGCCCAAAAATCTAAATAATCATCATTGTCAAAAGCTTTGTAATGATGAAAATCAAGTATTACATATACTCCTGCTTCGCTCGCTATGTCAATAACGCTGTCTATGTAATTGCGATAGGAACTGCCGCCGTCGTGAACATAGGAGTAATTGCCGTACCACCCGTTAAGACTAACACCGAGACGAAGAACATTACAGTTCCAACTGTTAATTGCCGTCTCTGCTGAACGAGTAAGCCGTTCTACAGACGGTGTGCCTGTCCACTCTCCGCCCGGAATGTTTACACCGGTAAGCCTTACTGATTCAGTTGTG
Source organism: uncultured Eubacteriales bacterium (assembly GCA_900551345.1). Lineage (GTDB taxonomy): Bacteria > Bacillota > Clostridia > Monoglobales > UMGS1388 > UMGS1388. Next base: position 1,914 of record URVP01000077.1, on the reverse strand, counting down.
TCATCAGCATAAACAAGCTTATTGCCCAATACCTTCAGCTGCCGGGAATTATTTTCGGCAGCTACAGTGAAGGAAACCGACGGCAAAATGCCCATTGTAAAAATAACTACCAGTAACATTGCCATTGCTTTTTTAACCTTTTTCATTTTTCACACTCCTATTTTTTGTTTATTTTGTTGCAATTTCATTATAAAATTATATATTTATTGTCAATTTTTTTCGTGCCCCATATTCTTTCATAATTCGACAAAAAAATAAATCTGCTTACCTTTTTATGGCAAGCAGATTTATTTTCCTTAACAATTTATGCCGTTTCTGCACTATTTTTGTTATCGTCTTTTTGTTTAGTATCCGTAGGTATAACTTTATTGGAAGCGTAAACGGTAGGTTTCGCACCTTCAGTAATACACTGTTTGGTAACAACAACCTTATCAATTGCGGGGTTTGATGGGATCTCATACATAATGTCCCTCATAGCATTCTCCATAATTGCACGAAGACCTCTTGCACCGGTGTTTCTTTCAAACGCACACTGCGCTACTGCCTCAAGGGCATCGTCATCAAATGAAAGGAAAACTTCATCCATTTCAAACAGTTTTTTATACTGTTTTACAAGGGAATTCTTCGGTTTTGAAAGTATCTCCACAAGAGCATCCTTTGTAAGCAAGTCAAGAGAAACAACTACAGGAAGTCTACCCACAAACTCCGGGATTAGACCGTATTTCAGCAAATCCATAGGCGTTATCTGGGCAAGTATTTCTCCAATGTTTCTTTCTTCTTTCTTTTCTATCTTTGCACCGAAACCTATGGTTTTTTCGCCAATACGGTTTTCAATTATTTTATCAATGCCGTCAAATGCACCGCCGCATATAAACAAAATGTTAGTGGTATCAATCTGAATAAATTCCTGATGGGGGTGCTTTCTGCCACCCTGGGGAGGAACAGATGCAACGGTTCCTTCAAGAATTTTAAGAAGTGCCTGCTGAACTCCTTCACCGCTTACATCACGGGTTATAGAAGGATTCTCAGACTTTCTTGTTATCTTGTCGATTTCATCGATATATATTATACCTCTTTCAGCTTTTTCCACATCTCCGTCGGCAGCCTGAATAAGTTTTAGCAAGATATTCTCTACATCTTCACCCACATATCCTGCCTCGGTAAGAGAAGTCGCATCTGCGATAGCAAAAGGTACATTTAGAAGCTTTGCAAGAGTTTGAGCAAGATATGTCTTTCCCGAACCTGTAGGACCTACCATAAGAATATTACTCTTTTGGATTTCCACATCTCCGGTATCGACATTACTGTTTATACGCTTATAGTGATTATAAACAGCTACTGCAAGAGCTTTCTTTGCATCGTTCTGTCCAATTACATAAGTGTCAAGAATTTCTTTAATTTCGGCAGGTTTGGGAAGAGAACCCGGTTCAAAGCTTTGTTTCTCCGATTCAATGGTATCACGAATGATATCATTGCAAAGTTCCACGCACTTATTACAGATATAAACCCCCGGTCCTGCAATCAGTCTGTCAACCTGTTCCTGTGGCTTTCCGCAAAATGAACAGTGCATAGACTGGTTTTCATTGTATTTTGGCATATATTTCCTCCATAGAATTATTTATTCTTCTTTTCAATTACCTTATCAATAAGGCCGTATTCCATGGCTTGCTGTGCAGTCATAAAGTTATCTCTTTCAGTATCCTTACAGATAGTGCTGTAGGGCTTTCCGGTTCTTTCTGAAAGAATTCTGTTAAGAGTTTCCTTAATCTTTATAATTCTGTCTGCATGTATTTTGATGTCAGTTGCCTGTCCCTGCATTCCGCCCAAAGGCTGATGAATCATTATTTCACTGTTGGGCAGTGCGAACCTTTTGCCCTTTGCTCCGGACGCAAGAAGAAATGCACCCATACTTGC
>URVP01000076.1 GCA_900551345.1 uncultured Eubacteriales bacterium | reverse complement strand
AATAATGATCAGAGCAATTTTACGCAGTTCCGCTGAAACAGATAAAATTGTCGGATCAAGAAGATTTAGAACATAAGGTCCAAGAACAATGCCTGTTGCCAGCATGCCAATAATTTTAGGCAGCTTTAATTTCGCACAGACTGCGCCCATCGCAAGACCGGCTAAAATAATAAGTGATAAAGATGTCAGCATATATGCCCCTCCAATAAATACAATTTAATAAAGATTTATTGAAACAAATTCCTTTTTATAATATAATTCTTCATATAATAAAGCAATAAGCAAAAAATTGTATCTAACAAACCAAATAATAAATTTCTGATGCATTCACGTAAAATACCGGTAAATGCATCCGTTGATTTATATTTGCTGCAGTAGTATTTATAGAAGGAGACATTATATGAGAGCAAACAATCTTACTCTGCTCACTGATCTCTATGAACTGACCATGATGCAGGGTTATTTCAAGAACCCGACTAACCAAACTGTTATCTTTGACATGTTTTACCGTAACAATCCCTGCGGCGGCAGCTTTGCCATCACCGCCGGACTGGAACAGATGATCGAATATATCGAAAATCTGCGTTTTACAGATGAGGACATTGAATATTTAAGAAGTAAAAAGCTTTTTTCTGAAAAATTTCTTAAATATCTTTCAAACTTCAAATTTGAATGTGATGTGTGGGCGGTGGAGGAAGGAACCCCCGTATTCCCCAACGAACCCCTTGTAATAGTAAAAGGCCCTGTAATTCAGGCACAGTTTGTGGAAACTATGATACTCCTTACGGTTAATCATCAAAGCCTTATTGCCACCAAGGCAAACAGAATAGTCCGTGCGGCGGACGGCAGAGCGGTTATGGAGTTCGGTTCAAGACGAGCTCAGGGGTATGACGGTGCAATTTTCGGAGCAAGAGCAGCTTATATAGGCGGCTGTATAGGTACAGCCTGCACCATTTCCGATAAAGAGTACAAAATCCCTGCACTGGGTACCATGGCACACAGCTGGGTTCAGCTGTTTGATTCTGAATATGAAGCATTTGAGGCATATGCCCGGACTTATCCTGATAATTGTACACTTCTTATTGACACATACAATGTGCTTAAAAGCGGTCTGCCCAATGCAATCCGTATTCATAAAGAAGTACTTTTGCCGATGGGTAAAAGGCTTAAAGGAATACGCATTGACAGCGGCGATATAACATATCTTACCAAAAAAATCAGAGCCGCATTTGACGAAAACGATATGAAGGATTGTCAGATATGCGTGTCCAACTCTCTTGACGAATTTATCATCAGAGACATTATCAGTCAGGGTGCATGCATAGATTCTTTCGGTGTGGGGGAAAGGCTTATAACCTCCCGTTCCGAACCCGTTTTCGGCGGCGTTTATAAGCTTGCCGCAATAGAAAAAGAGGGAAAAATCATTCCTAAAATAAAGCTTAGCGAAAATGTGGGTAAGATTACAACTCCTTGCTTTAAATCGGTTTACAGACTCTTTTCCAAAGAAACGGGAAAGGCTATTGCAGATGTTGTTACACTCCACGGTGAGCGTATAGACAATTCAAAACCCTATGAATTGTTTGACCCGGAGCATACATGGAAAAAGCAGCTTGTAAGTGATTATGAAGCAAAACCATTGCTTAAAAAAATATTCAGCAAGGGAAAATGCGTGTATCGATGTCCCGACTTGGAAACTGTTAAAGAGTACTGCAAAAATCAGGTAAATACTTTGTGGGACGAGGTAACCCGTTTTGAAAATCCTCACGAATACTATGTTGACCTTTCCCGCAAACTTTGGAAAGAAAAGCAGAAACTGCTTGATTCAAAGCCCGGAAAGAAAAAATAAGGATGTGAAAAGATATGTCCAAACCGCTGGCAGATGAAATAAGACCGTCATCTCTTGACGAAGTTGTGGGACAAAAGCACATTATAGGCAGCGGCAGACTTTTAAGACGAATGATAGAAAGCGGTAATCTGTCCAACATGATTTTTTACGGCCCTTCGGGTACCGGCAAAACTACGGTTGCCAACATTGCCGCCAAGTCTACCGACAAACGGTTTTATAAACTGAATGCCACCACCGCCTCTGTATCGGATATAAAAAACATAATAGCAGGTATCGGCGGATTCGGCACTGAAAACGGAATTCTTTTATATCTTGATGAAATACAGAACTTTAATAAAAAACAGCAGCAGTCACTGCTGGAATTTATAGAAACCGGCGATATTACTCTTATTGCCAGCACTACGGAAAATCCTTATTTTTATGTGTACAACGCCATTCTCAGCCGAAGTACGGTTTTTGAATTCAAACCGGTGGACAGTGATGACATTAAAGAAGCACTAAGCCGTGCTATCACCCTTCTTGAGCAAAAACTGGGCTGTGAAATAATTATTCAAAGCGATGCTTTGGAGCATATTGCACGCATGGCAAACGGCGATGTAAGGAGAGGGATAAACGCTCTTGAAATTGCAGCCGTAAATACCATGCCCAAAAATAAAAAGATTGAAATAGACCTTGACACTGCCGAACAAGCCAGTCAAAAACAGGCGATGAATTATGACAAGCTTGGCGATAATCATTATGATATATTAAGCGCTTTTCAAAAGTCTATCAGAGGCAGTGACCCGGACGCCGCCGTGCATTATCTTGCTCGGCTGGTTTCTGCCGATGACCTTGTGTCAATTTGCAGACGGCTTATGGTTATCGCTGCGGAGGATATAGGACTTGCGTATCCCATGGCAATAACCATTGTCAAATCCTGTGTTGACTGTGCAATGCAGCTGGGTTTTCCCGAAGCACGGATTCCTCTTGCACAGGCGGTTTTGCTGCTTGCTACAGCGCCTAAATCCAATTCCGCAATAACGGCAATAGATGCGGCGTTGTCGGATATTTCTTCGGGAAAGATGGGTGAAATACCTGCCCATCTCCGTGACGGACATTACAGCGGCGCCCAAAAGCTGGGCCGTGCCGTTGAATATAAATATCCTCACTCATATCCCAATAACTATGTTAAGCAGCAATATCTGCCCGACATACTTAAAAATGCTGAGTATTACAAACCTCAGGGCAATAAGTTTGAACAGGGAATAGAGGAGTATTGGAAAGGTATTAAAAATAATAAATAACAGGTGAATAAATATGCCTAAAGGACCTAATCAAAAAGCCAAGCTTTTATATCTTATGCGTATATTAAGCGAGCGTACCGACGAGGAGCATCCCATGACTTTGGCTCAGATAACCGAAGCACTTGAGGAGTATTCAATATCTGCCGAGCGTAAAAGCCTGTATGATGACATTGAGGTTTTACGCAATTTCGGTATGGATATAATAGGACGGCGGTGCAAAGGATACAGCTATTATGTGGGAATGAGAGATTTTGAACTGCCCGAACTGAAGATTCTTGTGGACGCCGTGCAGTCATCTAAATTTATTACGCATAAAAAGAGTAACGAACTGATTAAAAAGATTGAAGGGCTTACAAGTGTTTACGGTGCACGCCAGCTGGACCGTCAGGTTTATGTTGCCAACCGTATAAAAAATACAAGCGAAAGCATATATTTTGTTATTGATGAGATATATCGTGCCATAAGCGAAAATTCGTCAATTCTTTTTAAATATACAACATGGCTGCCAAGTAAAGAAAAGATGCTCAGAAGAAGCGGCGAAGACTATCATATAAGTCCCTGGGCGCTGTGCTGGGATGATGAAAGCTATTATATGATCGGCTATGATTCGGATGCGCAGCTTATCAAACATTTCAGAGTGGACAAGATGCAAAATATCCGTCTGACATTTGAAAAAAGAGACGGGTATGAGCATTTTAAGCAGTTTGATATGGGCTCATATTCAAAAAAGATGTTCGGCATGTTTAACGGCAAAGAGGAACTGGTGACCCTTATATGCGACAATAACATGGCAGGGGTAATAATCGACCGCTTCGGTAAAGACATCACCATATCTTCCGTTGACGAAAAGCGGTTCCGCATATCCGTGCGTGTTGCGGTAAGCCCCCAGTTTTTTGCGTGGGTGTTCAGCTTTTGCGGTGCAATCGAAATTTCAGGTCCCAAGCATGTATCGGACAAAATGCTGGAAATGATAAAAGCAGCAGAGAAAAAGTACTTATAACCTGAACAGAAAGGGTAAAATATAATGAAGATAGTTTTGCAAAGAGTTAACCATGCAAGCGTCAGCGTCGGCGGTGAAGTCGTGGGCAGTATAGGGAAAGGTTACCTTGTACTTTTAGGCGTTGGCTGCGAAGACACCAAAGAAACGGCGGAAAAATATGCAGATAAAATCAGCAGGCTTCGACTGTTTGAAGACGAGCAGGGTAAAACAAATCTGTCCATAGGCGATGTGGACGGAGAAATTCTTGTGGTGTCTCAGTTTACATTGTATGCCGACTGCAAAAAGAATCGTCCCGGCTTTACAAAAGCCGCACCGCCGCAAATGGCAGAAGAAATATATGAGCATTTTTTAGAATATTCAAAAGATAAATTTAAAGCCGTAAGACACGGCTTATTTGGCGAGTATATGAAGGTTGAGTTGGAAAATGACGGACCTTTTACCGTAATACTGGGCGACTGATAACAACAGAGAGGAATTTTAGTTTTATGTATCTTATAGCAGGACTGGGAAATCCGGGTTTAAAATATGTTAACACCCGTCACAATGTGGGGTTTGAAATGCTTGACGCCATTGCCGCATATTACGGTGCAAAGGTGAAAAAGGTTAAGCACAAAGCTCTTGTGGGCGAATGTGAAATAGCCGGCGAGCGAGTGATATTGGCAAAGCCCCAGACATATATGAATTTGAGCGGAGAATCAATCCGTGAAATTTCGGAGTATTATAAAATCCCCGTTAAGAATATTATAGTTGTGTATGATGAAGCAGCACTCCCCGTAGGTACGCTGCGAATAAGACCTAAGGGCAGTTCGGCAGGTCATAATGGGATTAAAAGTATTATTTATCAGCTTAACTCGGAAGAATTTGTCCGTGTACGCATAGGTATTTCTCATAAAGATAATGGGGACATGGTGGATTTTGTGCTGGGTAAGCTTGGCAAAGAGGAAGTAAAACAGCTTGTGGAGATTGCAAAGAAGATGCCTATGATTGCAGAGACTATAATATCTTCGGGTGTGGAAAAGGCTATGAACCTATATAACTGACCGCCCGTGTGTGGCCTTATATATTCAGCCGAAAGAAAGGCACAGGTAAAGCAATGAATGATTTAAAAGTCCTCTCCCGTATGCTTAACGGTATGGAGGAATATAAAAATTTAATCGATTATATTAAAAAAGGTGTGCTGCCTTCAAATGTTGTGGGCGTGTCGGAAGCGGCGGCGGTACACCTTATTTTTTGCTTGTGGAAAAATCTTAATATGCCCCTGCTTGCCGTATGCGCTGACGGGGTTGCCGCTCAGTCGGTGCTTCATGATATAAACGAATTGTCCGGTGAGGGTGAATTTTTCCCCGAAAAAGAATTTATATTCCACGATATAGAAGCGTCTTTTAAAGATATAACAGCAAAGCGTATTAAAACACTTGAATATATTTCAAAAAATAAAAATCCCTTTGTGGTAACAACGGTGAACGCTCTTATTCAGCCCACCCTGCCCAAGGAGGATTTTGAAAATAACACTCTTTGTTTTGAAGTCGGAAAAGAGATAGAGGACGGCTTTATCGAAAAGTTTATCTCCATGGGATACTCTCGTGAGGAGTCTGTTGAGGGCAGAGGTCAGTTTGCCGTAAGAGGAGGAATAATCGACTTTTTCCCCCTTTCCGGTGATGAGGCATACCGTGTGGAGCTTTGGGACAGTGAGGTTGACTCTATACGAATTTTTGATGTGCTCAGCCAGCGTTCTTTGGATAAGGTGGACAAAGCTGAAATCACCCCTTCCCGTGAGCTTATTCTTACGGACGAAAAAAGGCTTGAACTTATCGAGCTTATAAAGAAGAACAAAGCCGAGTCAGAGGTTTTAAACCGTGACAGGGAGAAACTGGAACAGAAAATTTATTTCCCGTCTATAGATAAATATATTCCTGCGGTGTATGATACCATTCCCACAATTGCCGACCATATGCCGGACGCTCTTGTGGTTTGGATAGAACCTAAGAGAATTTCCGAGGCATATAAAGCGTCTAAGGTTTCAACGGAAGAGATGATTAAAAGCGCAATTGAAAGCGTTTCCGTTCCTAAGATGAAGGGGACATATCTGTATCCGTATCACGCTATGGTTACCCGTCTTGAAAAAAGGCTTGTTGGCATTTCGGCTATTTCCCATTCGTCACCCGACTATCGCCCGGCGGCTGTATCAAGCATAACTTCCAAGTCGCAAAACTCATTTCACGGCAGTCCGGAGCTGTTTTACGATGCGGTTAAGTACTATAAAGACAATAAATACAGTACGGTTATCCTTGCCGGCAGTAATATGAAAGCAAGCCACATTGCAGACGAACTTACGGAAAAGGGTATAATAGCAGTTTATAAATCAGAGCTTGACACCCTGCCCGTTAAAGGTGAAGTGTTTGTTACGGCAGGCGAGTTGTCAAAAGGGTTTGAATATCCTATTATTTCCACTGCTTTAATAACTGACAGGGAAATTTTCGGCTCTCATAAAAAGACTGTCCGCAGACCCCCTAAGAGCAATCAGCAGCGAATAATGAGTTACAGCGATTTGAATGTGGGCGATTATGTGGTGCATCAGGCACACGGTATAGGTAAGTTTGTGGGAATGAAACAGCTTGAAATAGATGGAGCGTCGGGAGATTATCTTCAGCTTCAGTATTCGGGTACCGACATGCTTTACATTCCTGCAACACAGCTTGATTCGGTGTATAAATACATCGGAAAAGATGCGTCAAAAGTTAAACTTAACAAGCTTAACGGCACCGAGTGGTTCAAAACTAAGCAAAAGGTTAAAAAAGCCTGTGCGGATATGGCAGATCAGCTTATTAATCTTTATGCTGCAAGGCAAAACACTCCGGGT
>URVP01000075.1 GCA_900551345.1 uncultured Eubacteriales bacterium | reverse complement strand
CACAACGGCCTCTCCGCAGCCGGCAACCATCATAGTGTCCACCATACCCAGCAGAGACATAAGAGCCTGTTCTATTAGCAGCGGTATTATAAGTTTTTTTAAATCCGCTCCTGAAAACAGATTATATTCCTTTTTATCTTTTAAAAGGCTGAACATGCAAAACCGCTTCCCTTTCCATACTCTTTACACTGCAAAAATCCGCTTTGGCAAAAGACAAAGCGGATTTTATATAGCAATACCATCTGAAGGCATTTTATTTATGCTGTTAGTTTTTTATTCTTTAGTAAATATCTCCACTATTTGTGCCTCTTCGTTCCAGTTTATTCCTATTCCGAAAAGCTCGGTCATTTCACGCAGTTTAAAATAGTTGTTTCCGTTGATTTCATATCCTGTAAGGGTGATGGGTTTGCCGTCATAATATACATCACAGTCAGAAGTATAAATCGAAGGCATTTCATCTATTACTTTCTCTGTCTCTTGAACATCGGTATCCTGGACAGCCGTATCCGCCAAAGATTCACTTTCCGTCAAGCCCGAAGACAAAAGTATACATTCCTTTTCCTCGTCCCATTGCACCGTTATGGGTTTGTCACTGTCCTTAAGCGCATCGGAAAGAGAGCGAAGTTTAACATAATTATAACCTTTTATTTCATATGCATCCAAATCTTTTGCCACACCGTCCACAACAACCTTTGATGTCATGGGCAGAACGGAATACTTGTCCGCAGGCTGATTTTTAGGAGCATTGTAAAGAGCAATATACGCATTTTTTTCATCATACATACAGGGAACGACTTCTTCACCGTACAAATTTACATATCCGTAAAGTCCGCCCAGTTCCACACGGGCAAAGCCTTCATTGAAAAATCCGGCTTCGTCATAAATAAATGAGGTAAGAAGTTTTCCCTCCTTGTCGATATAAGCCCATTTGCCGTTTTTCTGCACTGCTGCTGCACCCTCCGAAAAATCGGTTGCACCGTCATATTCACATGGTATAACCAGTTTTCCCGTGATGTCTATGTATCCGCATTTATTGTTTTTCACCACATTTGCCATACCGTTGCTGAAATCAAATGCATAATCGTATATGCACGCAACAAGCTCTGTTCCGTCCTCGGTTACATAACCGAATTTTCCGTCATTTTTAACCACCGCTATACCGTCGCTGTATTCATACTGAACCTCGTAGCCGAAAGCCGTAAAGGACAGAGTCATCAGACAAGCGACAACGGTCAATACAGTTTTCTTAATCAAAGTCATAATACATTCCTTTCTCTGTCAAATTAGACAGTTACGGTTAATTCAGTTGTGTATTATAACAAATGTAACAATTTATGTCAAGTTTTGGTCATTGCATCATGTCATCAGCTCGGTTAAACAGTGCCTGTACCTGTGTCATTTCCGTTTCCTTGCCAGGTGCCCTTTTCGGATACGAAAAAGCACCCTGCAAGCATAATTACTCGCTTACAGGGTGCACTTCTTTACTGCTGTTCTATACTGAATTTCATGCTTATTGTGCCGTCATTTCCCTCAAAGCTGTACAGGGAATACTCGCCGTTTCTGTTAGCAGTTCTTATCGGTTCATCACCTGTTACCTTTCCGCTTGATGCGATGGTATAGGTATATCCGTTAAGTCTTACGCCTATTGAGTAGTTATCAACAGTTACACTTGATTCTTCCTTGCCGTTTGTTATAAACACAGGGGTCTGATAATAGATTTTATCCGTCATAGGCTCAATCAGCGATACCGTAACGAAAACACCACTACCGTCTAAAAGGTACCTCTCCGTAACCCCCTTGCAGCCGCTTAGAGCCGAACCGGTATAAGTCAGCTCAAATTCTACCCTGTCTGCGGTCTGAGTAATGATTTTTAAATCAGTGCTGAGTGATGAGTCGATTGAGGACAGGTATTGTATTCCTCCTGATTCGTTCTGCCAACCGGGGCATATTGAAGCATTCGTCTTAGTAACCGTTCCCACACTCCCCGTCAGCCTGTAAGATGGTGTTGCAGTCATGGGAATTGACAGGGCAAGCTCGATTGGTGCACTCGCCTTGTGAATCCTGCCCAGTCCTGTAGAATCATAGTCATAGTTCGCATCGGTGTCTATTTCTATTGAATATCCCTGACAGTTCGCAAACGCTTTGTGGAATTCATCAGAAGTTGCAAAAACATACCCTCCTGTTTCGCATGGTGCAGGGAATTCTTCTATGGTGTCATCTGCAAACAGGTAGCCTATATACAAAAATGAACCGGCTGTTACCATGTATTTATCAAAATAGCCGTATGTTTCGGTACCGAAAGTCGTATTTGAGTACATGTTCTTTATATGTTTCCCCTGATCAAGCCATCTGTTAATAGACTTAACAGCCAAATGTGCGCTGCGTTTGTAAGCGCCGGCTATCTTGTCATTTCCGAGAGCTTTATGCCGTGCCGCCTCATATTCGCAGTTGGAAGCTATAAGCACTTCGTTGAACAGATACTGATTCGACCTGCCGCCGTAAGGCATCTGCCCTGCCGAGGACTGCATAAATATTGTAAATAATCCTGCATCTTTAAGTATAAAATCGATAGTTTCGCTGTATTCTCCGCTGTAACCCAATCCGGAAATAAGCTGCATCTGAACCCTTGTTGTCAAATCGTACAGCATGGGATTGTGAGGGTCAAGATACATAGAATTTTCATCAAAACGAGACGGGATATGCCAGGGCCAATGCTCACCGTAATATTGATTTAACGCCTCCTCGCTTATCATTCCCTCGCTGTAGCGCAGATACTCCCCTGCCATATTGTAAACATTGATATTGTTTACAGTTTTGCTTCCGTTTATCTGGTACTGATACTGGGTATACGGATCAAATGCCGAAAGGAATTCATACCATTGTGCCGGCTTATCTGCATCTTTCGCTTTAACCTTATCCTTCATGGCTTTATACGCCAGCATAAGCTCCTTAATGGAAAAATCATTTGCCTGTTTTCTTGACAGGGTACTGATTGTTGAGCAAGCGTTATCCATCATATCAATCCACAGTGAGTAATAGTCCTCATCTCTGTCCGCAAGTCTGCCTTCTGCAAGCAGTCCACCCATAACGCATACCACTCTTGAATATGACTGTATATCATCCGACGCCGACATGGATTCAAAGCTTGAATAATCATAAGCGTCAAGACATTTTTCCATAACATCAAGATAATCAGCCTTTGTCATTCCCGTAAATTCAAAATCATTGCTTTTTTCCATTGAGTTTATATATTTTACAAAATACTCTTTGATACTAATCATTTTTTACACCATCTCCATTGTTAATCCGATTATTTTTCAATAAATTTTAACTTAAGAGTCATGCTTTTTATGGATTAAATTTTATACAAAAATAGGAATGGTGTCAAGTTTTATCCGGAATTTACCATAGTTATTCTTAAATTCACTACAAATTTTAAAAAAGTGTTTCTCAGAATTTGACAAAAATCATTCGTATCGCTATAATTGAAAGCAAAGGAGATGGTATTATGCTTAATTTATCGGTAGATGACAAACAATGGATTGCTCAAACACTTGATAAAGCAAAAAGCAAAATTGCTTTTTCATCAAGACAAATGGGAGTACGGCTTCCGTTTACTACAGAAAACGGAATTTACGATAATCAGTATGACATAAAAAAGGGCTGGTGGACAAACGGCTTCTATGCAGGCATACTGTGGAAGATGTATAACGAAACTAAAGATAATTTTTATCTTGAAACCGCAAGAGGTGTTCAAAAACTGCTTGATGACGCTATACTTGAGTTTAAAGACCTCCATCACGATGTGGGCTTTATGTGGCTCCTGTCATCTGTTGCAGATTACCGCCTGACGGGCGATGAAACGGCAAAGCAAAGAGGCATGCTGGCGGCAAGCCTTCTCTGCGCACGCTTTAATATAAAGGGTGGATACATAAGAGCATGGAATCATAATCCCGGTTGGTCCATAATCGACAGTATGATGAATATTCCTCTTCTTTACTGGGCGTCGGATAATATGGACGACAACCGGTTCGCAGCCATTGCAAGACAGCATGCCGACAAAACGGCAAAGTTTGCCGTAAGGGGAGACGGCTCCGTAAAACACATTATAGAATATGACACGGAAACGGGTGAGGAAATACAGAGCCACGGCGGACAGGGCTATGATGCAGGCTCCTCCTGGACGAGAGGACAGGCGTGGGCAATATACGGTTTTGCGCTAAGCTATATACATACAGGCAAAAAGACATACCTTGACACAGCAAAAAAAGTTGCACACTATTTTATATCAAACATAACAGATGATTATATTCCCGTTGTAGATTTCAGAGCGCCGAAAGAACCGGTAATAAAGGATTCCTCTGCCGGAGTGATAGCTGCCTGCGGACTTATTGAAATTGCCAAAGCAGTGGGAGAGAACGAAAGCGATCTATATCTGGACGCAGCTCTTAAAATTCTTCGTGCAACAGCCGAAAAATGCGCTGACTTCACCGAAGAAAATCAGCAGCTTATAAACTTCGGCACAGGCTCATATCATCAAGAAAGTTCACATCACATGTCACTTATCTACGGTGATTATTATTTCCTTGAGGCGCTTATAAAACTGGGCGGAAAGGATATTCTTTTCTGGTAAGTATCAGTTTTGTGTATATATTTACTACTACCTAATTTTGTCAATACTTATTTAAGGAGGCGTCCAAAATGAGTGATACATTATCAAGATACACACTCAGGATAAATAAAAATCTTTTGGAAAAGCTGGGTTATATAGCTGAATACGAAGGACGGACAAAAAACAAAGAACTTCAGCAGATGATTAAAAAAAGAATAGCCGAATTTGAAAAAGAAAACGGTAAAATTACTTTAGATGAATAAAAACCGAACCGTTAAGCAGGTTTTAACGCTGAGTTATAAAGATATTTTTATGCTGCGGCATTTTGCCGCAGCTTTTTTAATATTTCCTTTCAACATTTTTGACTCATCAATCGTATATAAAGTGAAAAGACTTTTTGGAGGGATAAAATTGATAAATTCGTTGTGCACAGAAGAAATTATTACGGCATACAAAAAATATTCCGATATGGTATATCGCATTGCATTTTTATTATTAAACAACCGTTCGGAAGCCGAAGATACGCTCCAAAATGTCTTTTTGAAACTCGTTAAGCACAATAAAGTCTTTGAAAGCGATGAGCATTTAAAAGCGTGGCTTATACTTACGGCACGAAACACCGCAAAGGATATTCTTAAAAGCTTTTGGCGAAAGAAAACCGTTAACATCGACAATGCCGTTCAAATTACATATAGTGAAAAATTTGGCGATGTCGGAGATGTTTATGAGGCGGTTATGGGTCTGGAACCAAAATACAGAATTCCTTTATACCTTTACTATTTTGAAGGATATAAAACAGATGAAATTGCAAAAATCCTTTCACTTAACCATTCCACCGTAAGGTCACAGCTCAGAACAGCAAGGCAAAAAATTAAGCTTTGCTTAGAGGAGGGAAACTATAATGAATAAAAAAGACTTAAATAATTTTTTTATTGCCATATCTCCTGACGATGAGCAGAAAGAAAAAGTGCTCGGCGATATTTTGAAAGGAGAAGAAAACATGACAAAAATAAAAACAAAGGCGACGCTCGCACTTGTGGCGGTTTTGATTTTAGCCATCACCGGTCTTACGGCAATGGCAGCGGCTTTCAACTGGCATGAAAAGCTGATTGAATATTTTAACCCCACAAAGGAGCAAATTGAGTATATGGAGGGCGCTGTATTCTCACCTCAGGCTACTGCAACAGACAATGGTGTTACAGTAAATATTTTAAATACCCTTGTTGACGGTCACGGAATATACACATTATACGAGGTTTTGCTGCCCGAAAGCGTTACCGTAAGTCAAGACCTGATAGATAAAAACCTGGGTTGGGAATATGATTTTATGAATTATAAAACGACCGAAGCAGAAGGCGTTACTGGTATGGGCGGCGGAAGCAAGAAAATTCTGGATTTTTCAGCTCACAAAATGACAATTTTAAATTATGATTTTACAAATCAAAAGATAATAAATAATCAAACACTTACATACGATTTTAAAAACTTAGTCTATTATGTACATACCCAGGACGACATAATACAAAATACACTTGTAAAATGTAATCTTTCCCTTTCATGGACGCTTGACTATGAAGATAAAACAAAAATACTCAATGTTAACAAAAAAACAGAGATATATCCCGGTAAAAACAATACGGTTACGACAGTGGAGGTTTCCCCCATATCGGTTTGGATAAAAATTGAAGGTGATGATACGATGATGGCGGCAAAGCCTGTTATCAAATTTAAAGACGGAGAAACCATTCAGTTCGATGCAAGAAATGATTTCAATGTTCAGTCCAATTTTACAAACTATCTTGACGGCAGAGAAGGCGGAATAATTACATTTGGATATCGTTTTGACAATATCCACGATATGTCCGACTACGAAAGTATAACGATAGGTGATTTAGTAATCCCAATTGAATAAAGAAATGGTATAAAATCCGCTTCTGTTTGGAGCGGATTTTTATTACAAATATGATACAAATATAAAAATTCTTAAAAAGATATTGACAAACTACAAGTGTAGTTGTATTATATAATCAACGACAGTCGTAGTTTAATTAAAGGAGGTCAAATCATGCCAAGGCAGAATGTAACGGAATCTGAATATGAGCTTATGAAAATCCTGTGGAAAGCTGAAGGGCCCATGACAATTGGAGAAATATACAAACAGCTTCCCGAAACAGAGAACAAATGGTCAAAAAACACTGTGGCAACTCTTCTTGTAAGGCTTGCGGATAAGAATATCATAGCCTACGAAAGCAAGGGTAAATATCACTATTACTATCCGATTTTAAAAGAAGATGAGTACAGCATAATCGAAACAAAATCTTTCTTGTCAAAGATGTTCGGCGGTTCGGTAAAAAATATGGTAGCTTCGCTTTATGAAAATAAACAGCTCACCCCCGAAGACATCAGCGAGCTGAGAGATTTATTCGATTTGGAGAAATAAAAAATGTTTGATATATTTAAAAC
>URVP01000074.1 GCA_900551345.1 uncultured Eubacteriales bacterium | reverse complement strand
TAATAAATGGATAACATAATAAGGTCAAATTTCTTTTTATAAAATAATTGATACTTAAAACTCTCCAATATAAACAAATCAATACTTAAAGTAGGAGGAGTAAAATGAATAACAATGATTTTAAACCTTATGTTCCGGCAAATAAGATTATGCCTGAATTTACCGCTGTGTCGGTAATTTTCGGTGTATTGCTTGCTATTTTGTTCGGAGGGGCAAATGCGTATCTGGGTCTCAGAGTCGGAATGACCATTTCAGCGTCAATTCCTGCTGCGGTTATATCCATGGGTATTATCCGAAAAATTCTCAAAAGAGATTCCATTATAGAAAATAATATGGTGCAGACTATTGCGTCTGCCGGCGAGTCTCTTGCTGCCGGTGCCATATTTACGCTACCTGCACTTTTTATGTGGGCTCAGGATGGTCTTTGCGAGATGCCTTCTCTTATTGAGATAGGTCTTATAGCTTTATGCGGCGGTCTTTTGGGCGTGCTTCTTATGATTCCTTTGCGAAATGCACTGATTGTAAAGGAACACGGCGTGCTTCCTTACCCGGAAGGACAAGCCTGTGCGGAAGTGCTTATTGCAGGAGAAGAGGGCGGATCAAAGGCTGCTGCGGTATTTTCCGGAATAGGAATAGCGGCGCTTTATAAATTTATTGCTGACGGCCTTAAACTGTTTCCCAGTGAGGTGGATTGGAGTATTTCGTCTTATAAGGGTGCAGGAGCGGGCGTCGATGTTCTGCCTGCTCTTGCCGGTGTGGGTTATATATGCGGTACAAGAGTGTCCTCCTATCTTTTTGCCGGCGGTGTTCTGGCATGGTTTGTTATAATGCCTCTGATTGCGTTGTTCGGAGGAAACCTTATTATATATCCTGCTGAAGTAACTGTTGCAGAAGTCTTTGCTAAAGAGGGTACATGGGGTATTTGGGGAACATTTGTAAGATATATCGGTGCAGGTGCTGTAGCTGCAGGAGGTATTATCAGTCTTTTGAAGTCTATGCCTCTTATCATCCGTACATTCAAAGAAGCGGTGAAAATGTACGGTCAGCGTTCTGTAGGAACACTTCGTACCGAACAGGATCTTTCAATTAAAACAATAATAATAGGTATTGCTGCTATTGCAATTTTTATGTGGCTGATTCCTATTATTCCTGTTAGCCCTATCGGTGCGATTATGGTTGTAGTTTTCGGTTTCTTTTTTGCAACCGTTTCGTCACGAATGGTCGGTTTGATAGGCTCTTCAAACAATCCTGTTTCCGGTATGGCTATTGCTACTCTTTTAATTTCTACTCTTGTGTTAAAATCTACCGGTACTGTTGGTATAAACGGCATGGTAGGCGCTATCACTATTGGCTCTATTATATGCATCATTGCATCTATTGCCGGTGATACTTCACAGGATTTGAAAACCGGTTTCCTTTTAGGTTCAACTCCAAAAAAACAACAGATTGGCGAAATAATCGGCTGCTGTGCTTCTGCTGTTGCTATTGGTGTTATACTTTATCTGCTTAATTCTGCATGGGGATTCGGAAGCCCCGAACTCAGTGCTCCCCAGGCAACTCTTATGAAGTTGGTTGTAGAGGGTGTTATGGGCGGTAACTTGCCCTGGGCACTTGTTATAACAGGAGTGTTTATTGCAATTGTTATGGAGATTCTCTCAATTCCTGTGTTACCTGTTGCAATAGGTCTTTATCTGCCCATTCATCTTTCAACACCTATTATGGCAGGCGGATTGCTTAGATGGTGGATTGAAAAACGCAAATATAAATCAGAAAAAGCAAAATCAGACGCAGTACAAACAGGCGTTTTATACTGTTCAGGTCTTATTGCAGGCGAAGGTGTAGTGGGTATTATTCTTGCAGTTCTTGCAGTTATATTCATAAAAGGAAATACCATTGCTGAAATTATAGACCTTTCATCAAGGAGTATAAGTATCGGTCAGGTGGGCAGCCTTGTGGCATTTGCTTTGCTTCTTCTGACAGTTTTTGCTTTTGCAGCCAAAGCTGCAAAAAACAGTAAGGAATAAACACGAGTAATATGTTGTTTAATTTTTCCATACACATAAAAGGAGCGTAACATGTCTAAAAAGAAAAAGAATTACCTAGACTTTGTTCCGGGTAAATCAGAAAAGAATACTTGGGATATAAAAGACGATATTGTTGTAATTAATATGGCTCATAAAGGAATTTATAATAGAATTGCTCAAAAGCTTTTTTATACTCCTAAGGTAAGTCATGTCTCACTTGATGAGTACGGAAGTTTTGTCTGGCAGCATATTGACGGTGTAAATTCCGTAGGTGATATTGCCTTGCAGCTTAAAGAACACTTCGGAGATGATATTGAGCCTTTATATAACAGACTTGTTAAATATATGCAGATTCTGTACAATAATAAGTTTATAGTCTATTTGAAAAAATAACTTAATGCATTGGAGCGATAATTAATGTCGGTTTTAAGTGATTTACAACCCAAATCCGTATTTTCTTATTTTGAAAAGATTTGCCAAATTCCTCATGGTTCAGGCAATACTAAGGCGATAAGCGATATGCTGGTAAAATTTGCGGAAGATAAAGGGCTTGAGTGTCATCGTGATGATATGAATAATGTAATTATCATAAAAGAGGCAACTGACGGATATGAAAGTTCAGAGCCGCTGATAATTCAGGGACATATCGATATGGTATGTGAAAAAGCGCCCGGGTGCAGTAAAGATATGTCAAAAGAAGGTCTTGACCTGGCGATCGTCGATAATTATATTTATGCTAAAGAGACTACACTTGGAGGAGATGACGGAATAGCTGTGGCCATGATGCTTGCTCTTCTAAGCTCAGATGATATTCCTCACCCCAGAATTGAAGCAGTATTTACAACAGATGAAGAAATCGGGCTTTTGGGTGCCGCTGCTTTGGATGTATCTCCATTAAAGGGAAAAAGAATGCTCAATATTGATTCTGAAGATGAAGGTGTATTTACGGTCAGCTGTGCAGGCGGCAATGTTACCGAATGTGTTCTACCGGTAATTCGGTCGGATTTTGAAGGTAATGCATATCTTGTCAGAATCGAAGGTTTAAAGGGCGGCCATTCAGGCGTTGAGATTAATCAGGGAAGGGCTAATTCAAATTGCCTTATGGGACGGCTTCTTTATAATGCGATGAAAAAAGCCCAACTGCGTATTGTATCCGTTGATGGCGGATTGAAAGACAATGCTATTCCCAGAGATACAACAGCAAAAATAATTACATCGGACGAGAAACTGTTTAGTGAGGTCTGCTCTGAGATGGAGGCTGTTTTTAACAATGAATATAAAGTAACTGACCCTGATATAAAAATCAAAATAGAAAAAACGGCTGCTGAAAAGCCATTTGACAAGATTACTACAGAAAAAGTTATATGTATGCTTGCAAGTACACCGAACAGCGTCCAGGAAATGAGCCCTGATATTGAGGGTCTTGTTCAGACTTCAGTTAATCTTGGTGTAGTTAAAACCCAAAGTGATAAATTCAGTGCATCATTCAGTGTAAGAAGTAGTATTGATTCACAAAAAGAAATGATTTCTGATAAATTAAAGTGTCTTATGACTTGTTTGGGTGGCAGTGCAAATGTTTACGGCGATTACCCCGGATGGGAATATCGCAAGAAATCTCCGCTCAGAGATTTGATGATTCAGGTATTTACTGAGCAGTACGGTTATGCACCCCGTGTTGAGGCGATTCATGCCGGTCTTGAATGTGGCCTGTTTGCCGGAAAGATTCCGGACCTTGATTGTATATCTTTTGGTCCGGATTTAAAGGATATTCATACCTATCATGAAAAAATGTATATCTCATCTGTTCAGCGTGTATGGAATATGCTCATTGAAACTATTAGAAGAATTAAATAGTATATCGAATATGTGATTTTGATACGCACCTCAAAAATTATATGATTTTTGAGGTGCATATTATTATGTTATTTTTGATCTTTAGCTTCATAAAATTTGTGTTGAATTGGTATATACCGTATGCTAAAATCCTTTTTGGAAGGGGCGAAAGATTATGTCAGTCTATGTAAAAAGAAAAACTCAGGGCGATACATCATGGTTTGATGATGTTAGATTCGGCATGTTTATACATTGGGGTCTTTACTCCCTGCCTGCAAGGCATGAATGGGTAAAGTGTCATGAAAGAATTCCGGAGGATAAATATTTAAAATATTTTAATCCGGATATGTATGACCCTAAAGAATGGGCAAAGCGTGCAAAGGCTGCCGGTATGAGGTATGCAGTTATGACAGCAAAACATCACGAAGGTTTTTGTATGTTTGATACCAAATATACTGATTATAAGTGCTCAAACAGTCCTGCAGGCCGTGATCTTATAAGAGAGTATGTTGATGCTTTCAGAGCAGAAGGTATACATATAGGTTTTTATTATTCGTTGATTGATTGGCACCATCCGGACTTCCCCATTGATTGCTATCACCCCCGTCAGGATGACGATGACGCATATGAACAGAATAAGGGAAGAGACATAAAAAAATATGCGCAGTATATGCGTGACCAAGTAACGGAGCTTCTTACGAATTACGGGAAGATAGATATTATTTGGTTTGATTATTCCTATCCGGATAAAACCGTTCCCGGCAAGCCGTGGATGAAGGGCAAGGGTAAAGATGATTGGGAGGCGGAAGAACTTATAAAAACAGTACGCAGTCTACAACCGCATATTCTTATTAATAACAGAACAGGTATACCGCAGGATATTTATACCCCCGAACAATATCAGCCTGTTGAATGGATGAGTGACCCGGATACGGGGGAACTTCTTACATGGGAAGCTTGCCAGACATTTTCGGGTTCGTGGGGCTATTACCGTGACGAAATGACCTGGAAATCAAACGAAATGCTTATACAAATGCTTATCAATACGGTTTGCGTAGGCGGTAATCTGCTTATGAATGTGGGGCCTACTGCAAGAGGCTATTTTGATTCAAGAGCAGAAAAAGCACTTCAAGCATATGCTGATTGGATGAAGTATAACAGCCGTTCAATATACGAATGTACCATGGCGGATCCGGAATTTGTTTCACCCCGAGGATGCCGTCTTACACAAAGCAAGGATGGAAAGAGGTTGTATATCCATCTTATGGAATATCCGTTTGCTTACCTGGAAACGCACGGTTTGGCAGGACAGGTAGATTATGCACAATTCCTACATGATGGCAGTGAGATTATATTTTCAGAAAAAACTGCAAATCATTTCAGCGATGGCAGAATAGAATCCGATGATCTTGTAGTTTTTGAATTGCCTACCGTTAAACCGGATATAGCTGTACCTGTTATAGAAGTGTTTTTAAAATAAAATGACGGACTGCAATAAAATTGCAGTCCGTGTTTTGTTATATGCTGTTATATTACAGAAAGTGCATATACTGCTTTTTCTTTTATTAATGGTTCGCCGTACTCATTAAGTCTTCCAACCATAATGTTGCAATTGTCTATCTCTGTACCAAATTCAGACATAACGGTAAAAATACGCTTCTCTGACGGAACGGAAAAATACATCATAAGATAAAACTTATTGTTGTATTTATATAATGAACTGTATCCGTCAAATTTTGAAGAAATCTCCCTGCACGCATCAGCGGCATTGTCTATACTGTTAAACATAAAAATTGTGCATCTGCTTTCCGCATTGGTTTTTCGTCGCACACGAACTTCAACACGCCGTATTTTTGATTTTGTGATTTTATCATAATCTTCAGTTTCCTGACTTATTTTGCTGATATGTATTACTGAACCGTCAGCATTGACCGTTGCTTCCACAAGCAGCTGAGAATCCTTAATGTCAAAACTCAGCTCGTTTTCTGCTCGTTCTATCACATTCCAAAAAAATCGCCTTGCTTCCGGAGCGTTTGATGAAAGCTTATTAATATCAAGTTGCCAAATTTCCATATCGTTGCAGGTAAGGGTTATTTTTATTTTATTTTGTGTAACTTTTTCGATCTTCATTGCAATGTCCGTCCTTTCTGCCGGTGCTATAATGCATTTTTGTATATTATACTATAATAAAATTGTTTTGTGAAGAGGTAATTTAAGGGTTATGATAATATATTATATTTTAGATAATTGATATTATTTCACTTGCAAAAATCTCCATTTTGTAGTAAACTGATTTTATATTTTATTTAAGGGGCAATTTAAATTGTTTGCTAAAAGTTTTAAGGGTGGAGTTCATCCCGATGATCAAAAATTACATACCAGAAATATTAAAATTAAAAATCTTCCGGTTCCGGAAAGGATAGTACTTCCTGTGTCCCAGCATATAGGAGCGCCTAATAATTTAACGGTAAAAAAAGGCGATTATGTAAAGATGGGACAGTGCATTGCAGAAACAGACGCTTTCGTATCTGCACGAGTGCATTCTCCTGTTTCGGGAGAGATTGCTGACATTTCGTATGCAATAAGTGCAGCAGGGGTAAAAGTTCCGGCGGTGATAATAAAAAATGACGGACTGGATACTTTGTCGGAAGATATTCAGCCATGCCCGAATGTTGATTCTTTGTCCGCCGATGACATAAAAAATGCTGTCAGACAGGCGGGTATCGTGGGTATGGGAGGAGCAAGTTTCCCTACACATGTTAAATTGTCACCTTCACCGGATAAGAAAGTTGACTGCTGCATTGTAAACGGTGCAGAGTGTGAGCCATATCTTACAAGCGACTATCGAGTTTTGATTGAAACTCCCGAAAAAGTTATTTTCGGTCTTAAAATGATAATGAAAGCTCTTGGCGTAAATAAAGGGTATATTGCCATAGAGGACAATAAAAAGGATGCTTATCAGGTTATCGGCAGCTGCATTGGAGATGGGGAAGGCATACAGGCTGTTCTGATGCGGACCAAATATCCTCAGGGCTCAGAAAAACATCTTATTAAAGCCGTTACCGGCCACACTGTCCCCTCCGGAGGATTACCTATGGATGTAGGGGTTGTTGTTAATAATGTTGATACATGTGTTGCGGTAGGTAATGCAGTGCAAACCGGAATGCCTCTTATAAGCCGTATTGTCACCGTAAGCGGCAAAGCTTTTGCTTATGCCGGCAATTATCGTGTACGCATAGGTACGCCCATAAAATATATTATTGATGAAGTGGGCGGATTTAGCC
>URVP01000073.1 GCA_900551345.1 uncultured Eubacteriales bacterium | reverse complement strand
TACCCGACGGCGACTATGCAGGTTTTATAAAAAGATTTTCAGGCAAAGAATACCCGGAGGGTAATTTTGTTGACAGCACCGGAGCAGTCCTGGGAACACACAAAGGCATAATCCACTATACCATAGGTCAAAGAAAAGGTCTTGGCATAGCCTTTGGTGAGCCCAAATATGTATGCGGTATATGCCCTCAAGATAACACCGTTGTTCTCGGAAACAATGAGGATTTGTTCAGCAAAACCGTTAAGGTGTCCAATGTAAACTTTATCGCCTGCGACTCCATAGACACTCCTATAAAAGCGGCTGCAAAAATCAGGTACAATCACACGGAGCAGCCTGCAACAATAACGCAAACAGATAAAAACAATATACTCATTGAGTTTGAATCGCCTCAAAGGGCAATAACCCCGGGACAGGCGGCAGTTGTCTATGATGGTAACACCGTAGTCTGCGGCGGAATTATTGAATAGAGTTTCTCGTCAAAAAATATATTAAACTAATGTTCAGCCCGGATAAGTAATATGCAACTTTACTTATCCGGGCATTTATTATTAATGTTATTATATAAACCTATTAACATTAATAGGTCTGTTAGCCTTTTAATTAATGCAAAAATTTAAATTATATATTTTGATCAATTTAGTATAATTCTTTTATAATTTCGACGCATTTGTCAATACCCAGCGCTCCGCTGTCCAGACACACTTCGTAATTTTCTGCCATGCCCCAGTTTGTGTCTGTGTAAAGCTCATAGTAGGCTCTGCGTTTCTTATCCTTGTCATGCAGACGCTCAGCAGGAGATTCGTCACGCTGACCGTAAACCGATACGATACGCTCCGACCTATACTTATCGCAGGCATGGATAAATACGGTCAAACAATCTGCAACATCTCCCAGAATGTAGTCCGCACAGCGGCCTACAATAACACAAGATTCTGTTTCTGCCAAATCTGTAATAACCTTCTTTTGAGCAAGCCAAATTTTGTCTATGGGAGATTGACCGTCGCCGCCTCTGCCGGCAACTGCATTTTCGTATAATTTATCAGAAAGGGCATCTTCTCCGTATTTTTCGATATATTCTTTGGCAAAACCGCTTTCAACCGCAATTTTTTCAATCAGTTCGCTGTCATAGCAAGGAATACCCAATTTTGCAGCTACCTCCTTGCCTATGGTTCTGCCTCCGCTGCCAAATTGGCGGCTGATGGTGATAATTCGGTTGGATGTAGGTACAGCAACGGATGTAGTCTCTTCGGTGAATTCTTTTTCAAGTGATTTTTTGAAATGACTGTACAATGCCATAGCAATGAGGAAAGACAACGTGTCTGTTATTGCCTGCACCCACATAAGACCGCTTACCCCGAAAAGGGCATCAAGAACAAAGCAAAGCACTGAAAATATTATACCCAGACGAAGCACTGCTAATAACAAAGATGTCTTCCACTTACCAACTACTTGAAAAATCGAGTTGTACATATTAAACAAGTCATGCCTATAACGCACCAAGACCAGCAACGCATAAATACACCGCCCACAGCGATGGTCTCAGCATGATCTATGAACAATCTTACAATAAGTTCCGGAATCAGCTGTACTACTACAAGGAAAATTACTGAAAAAATTAAGAGAATGATAAAAGAAAGGCGGCATACATCATGTACACGCTTATGATCCTTGGCTCCGTAACTGTATCCAATCAAGGGCATAACGCCTTGAGCAATACCAATACTAATATGCAGGGCAATGGTTCCGCATTTTGAAGCTACACCATAAGCGGCAGAAAGAATGTTGCCGTTTTCATGATTCAATAACAATCCGTTTAAAAGAGAAATCGATACCGAAACCAGTAATACGGAAATTGCTGCAGGAAATCCAACTGATAAGGTACCCCAAGAAATATTCTTTTTCATAGAAAAATATTTTGGTGCAATAGTGAGAACAGTTGTTTTTCTTAATTTTCCAAGTATCACCAGGAAATATATTGCGGATATAGCGTTAGAAAGCATGGTTGCAACAGCAGCTCCTGCAACATCCATATGGAACACAAAAATAAAGATAGGATCAAGGATAATATTCATAACACCGCCGAGTGTTAAACCGAATCCCGCCTCCTTTGTTTTACCTACAGAGCGAACCAAATGGCCAAGCACAAGTCCCGCTACCGTGGGAATACCGCCAATTACAAACACCCAAAATAAATAATCATTTGTAAATCCCATTGTGTATTCATCAGCACCGAAGAAAAGAAGAACCGGTTTCATAAAAACAGCAAGAAAAATTGATAATACTCCTGTAAAAACTATGCTTGCCCAGAAGCTGAAAGAAGATGCGTTCTTAGCAGTTGTCTCATCATTCTGTCCCATACTTCTGGCAATTACACTGTTTGCACCAATGCCAAAAAGATTTGCAACAGCAGTAAGAAGTGTGTATATGGGAAATGTGATAGAAAGCGCGGCAATCTGGTTAGGATCTCCGATTTGACCTATAAAAAAGGTGTCAGCCAAACTGTATAGGATTACAATAATTTGACTGACTACCGTAGGTATTGCAAGCTTAGCTACTGCTTGCCCAACAGGCATTGTTGTAAATAATTCATTGTTTTTTTCATTAAAAACTTCACTCCAATTCATTAATTTAAGTATCTGTTTATTGTCTGTATTGGAGGTTACTCTTTATTTATACGAACACGATTCATATTATCCAAAGCAATTTGCAAAAGACGGGAAAACTCTTCTTGTTCCTCTTCACTCATTCCTTCCACGAGAGACTGCTGTGTTTCAAGTGCAATTTGCTTCAATTTATCCTCAAGTTGCAAACCTTGCTCGGTAAGATTTAAAATTACCTTTCTTGCATCATCAAAGTCAACAGTTTTAGTAATCAGTCCTTTCCCGTCAAGTCTTGCAATGATCCCTGCAACGGTTGATTGTGATAACTGAAGTTCATCTTTTAATTGTGATGCGGTAATTCCCGGATTTCTCAAAGCGGCGATGATTGTATCGCTTTGCACTGATGTAAGTTCAATATCCTGCATTTTTAGATTTCTGTAATATGTTACGGCATTCCCAAGTTTAACAATTAATGAAGCCGTTTTAAATTGTGTTGATTTAATCATAATAACCTCCAAAGTAATATAAATCGCATGCGAAGTATCGCGTGCGATTTATATTACCACAGATTTACACGCATATCAAGATATATATCAAGATATATTTTGAAATCTAAAGCCTTTTCTATTTGTTAATTATGACTGAAAAAGACATACTATTTTCTCTGTTTCATTTTAAAACTTTTTAATAAAAAGGATAAAAACAGAGCTGCAGACAACCCGATTTATTTAATCGTTTGCTGCAGCTCATTTAGACTTTAATAAATTTTTATTTATTTATAACAGAAGGTGTCTGAGCTAAAGGTTTTATGCCTTCCATATCTTCGAACAAGAAAGCTTTAACGGTTGAGGCATCTGCAAGCTGAGATGCAGTAAGTAAAGCTTCTTTTTCAGAAGATATTACGCAATTTACCAGTTCATTATTAGAATTATATGCTGCTAGAATAAGCATTCCGCTCTCTGAAACAGTTATTTTCACACCGTCAGCATCCGCAAAGTTCAAAATAGGATTACCGTTTAAGTCCGTAAAAGCTCCAAAAGGTCCGGATGTCCCTTCGGTAATATTTACGGTGTACTTAACAGGAGAAACCGATACGCTGCCCAATAGCTCACAGCCCTGAACATTGGTTTCACCATATTGATCCGTCGCAATTACATGTATTTGGTGATTTCCCTCTGTTGCCTGTGTCCAGGTGTACTCCCAAGTATCATCTGCCGACTGAGTAGCGTTTCCCACACTTACATCGTCTATAAATACTTCCACCGATTTAATACTGTCATCATAATCACGAGCATTAATGGTTATTTTTACAGCTCCGTTTTCAATAGAATCCGCTGTTATTGAACGAACCATCGGAGTAAAATTAAATTCACCCGAGTATGTGCCTGTTTCGGAATCATAAGAATTAAAATGAGTTTTATCGCTATCCGTTCTAAACGGAGCCATGGGGAATCCGCCGCTGTTAACAAGATTTACGGTCGATTTATTATCCACACGAGCAGGAGCTTCTTCATATGCATATCTAATTTTTACTTCACCCGTTACAGATGAAACATCAATTTCAACAGTATTGCCTACTAAAGCTGCATCAACATCGTTGAACACTCCGTTATTATCAGCAAGTTTAAATCCTCTGGGGGCCAGTCCATCCGTAGTTTGAAGACCTTCTGCCACATCTTTGAAATAGAGAATTGCTTTTCCGTCCTTAACCTCCATATAGTCAAAAGAAGGGCTCTGCCATACTATATCATCTTCGGGGCAAGCGTAGTGCTGAATAGCACGGGCAGCTCTTTGCGACAGAGCAAGCTTGTCACCGGGATGTACGGTATTTGTGGAACCCGTATCTATAGATACAACCGTTGTAACGCCGTCAAGATGCTGAGAAACATTCCACTGTCCTTCACGAACAAGAGTAAAGCTCCTGAGCATACTGTTGTACCCTGCGTGTGCATCATAAGTGGGTAGCTGTATAATGATAAACTTCATTGATTCATCATCAAATACCTTTCGGTATGTATCTACATAAACCGTCAGATTTTTTTCATAGTTCTGTGAGTGGAATGAATTTGACTCACCCTGATAGAATATTACATGGCCGATAGTAAATCCAACCCATGGAGCAACATGTGCATTGTATCTTGTTCCTGTTGAAGATATTTTTTTAAGATCCGGGTCATTATTATAAGTACCGTTAGGCACCCATGTCTGTATGCTGGTACCGCTCGTTGCAGCCCAGATAAGACCTATCGGTATTTCGCCATTGGTATAATCATAGAAAGATCTGCCGGTAAGCCAGCCAACCATGGAAAATGTCTTTGCATTTTCTTTTGTACCAACCTTCCATTTTCCCCCTATAATGTCGCTTTGAGGTGTGCTGCTCTCAGCATAAAGGTAAGGAGGGAAATACATTCTTATATCAGGATAATCCTTATCCCGGTATTCACTATATCCATTGCCCATTGCGGAGGTCATGTTTGACTGTCCCGAACACATGATAACTTCGCCGATTGCAATATTATTAAACTGAGCATTAGTTCCGTCACTTGCAGTAAAGTTAAGAGTTGTGCTCTTGGTTGTAGGCATAGGCGGGAATTCAACTGTCCATTTACCGGATGCCACTGTTGCTGAAGCTGTTTCGCCAAGTAACTCCGCAGTAACAACAGTTCCGTCCACTCCGAACCCTGAAATTTTAAGGGCTTTGTTACGCTGAAGAACCATATCATCTGCAATCATGGTTCCAAATTTCATACCGGAAACGGTAATATCAAATGCTTCAGAAGACCCTGTCTTACCGTCAGCTGACTTAACAACAGCCTTAATTGAATATTTGCCGGGATCCAGTTTTGCGCCGAAAGAAAATTCAGCAGAATCAGAATGCCCAACAACAACTCCGTTAGCATATACATCTATAGAAACAATTTCGGAACCGCTTGTTTCCTGTGCACTTCCTTCAAATATTACCTCTGTATTTGAAAGATTAAATGAATCTGCCACAGGCGATGTAAAGGTAGTGACAATATATGAGCTAAGATCTGCACCCTCTTCAAGTACATTTATAGATACCGATTCAGATACATTATCTTCGCCGATGGCGTTGTATGCCCTTGCATAAATAGAGCAGGGGCCTACCTGTGTGGGGGTCCACTGTATAGAATAAGGAGCCGTGTCAGCTTCACCTACTTTATCATCATTGGCATAAAACTCAACTTTAGTAATTGTGGTTATGTCACATGTTGCATCTGCTGAAATAGTCAGCGGACTGTTAGCATTCACATAATAACCATTAGACGGTGAAGTAACAGTTACAGCTGGAATAGTCTGGGGAAGTCTTATTTTCTCCAATGTTGTAACACTAACAGGTGCCCCTACATTAAGAGTGGTATCTGCGTTTCTGGGTGTAACGGTACAACGAATGTATTTTCCGTCATCCGTTTCCTGAATAGTATATGTCATTGCAGTTTCCGAAGAACAAGATTCCGTTTTCAGCTCAAAAACTTCTGAAGAAGTAAAGTCTGCATTTTCGCATCCTGTCCATGTAACAGTAGAACCGCTTTCTTCCCTTCCAAGAGGGTCAACAAAATCATAAGTTGCTGTAAGAGTTTCGCCTATGACATTTTTACCTGTAAGCTCTAAATTCTCTACAATAGGCTCACCCGGCAGTCTCTCAAAGGTAACTCCCTCCGGGAATGCACTGGTAAAAGCCTCATCAGTATAACCAATGCCGTTAGCTTTATAATAAACCACAGTTGTGATTGAAGCAGCATCCTGAAAAACATTTGTGCTCATTGTAGGCGCAGTACTTCCCTCAAATGTAAGGCTCTTAAGTCCGGTACACTTTCTGAAAGCCTGACCGCCTATTGATGTTACATCGCCTTTAAAAGTTACCGAATTTAAATTCGTATTAAAAGCAAATGCTGTACCGGGAATAGTTGTAACTCCTTCCGGAATGGTAATTTGACTGAAACGACAGTTTGAAAACGCCCCGGTATTTATACTTGTGACGCTTTCGGGGATAATTATCTCCTTATGAGCACCGCCGCCCGATGACTGTGCAAATGAATTTTTACCGATTTTTTCTAATGTAGAAGGAAGGATCCATTCCTGTTCTGTATTGCTTTTTTCATTTTGTCCAAACACATTATCCGGAATAGCTGTTACCCCTTCGGGCACCACAATCTTTGTATTTGCCGAAGCATTGTAACGGAAAATCGCATAATTAGTATTTTGGGCATACAATGCTATTGTTTTAGCAGGGTACTCAGAATAATCGGTTGTAAATGCCTCGATAGTATAAGGGATTACAATATATTCAGGAATACCTTTTCCATTTTCCAACGCAAACGAAGTTGCCTGTGCTGTATTTTTTATCTGGCCTGTCTCAGGATAATACATAAATTTATATTCTCCGTTGGAAAGCCATCCATACGATGCAGCAACGCCATCCGTTACATCAAAAGTATATGTAGCGTCTGCCCAATAATTAGTGCCCTGATATTCGCCCGAAACGGTAACCGGAACGGTAACCGAAGTCGTTGCTCCCTCTGCCAATACCCAAAC
>URVP01000072.1 GCA_900551345.1 uncultured Eubacteriales bacterium | reverse complement strand
GTTGAAAGCTACGCATCGTGGGTTAATAAAGTTTATTTAGTTACATGGGGACATGTGCCGCCATGGCTTAATGTGAATTGCCCTAAACTTTTAATTGTAAATCACAAAGATTATATACCCGAAAAATATCTCCCGACTTTCAGTTCTCACCCAATAGAATTAAATTTGCATAGAATACAAGGATTGTCCGAGCATTTTGTGTATTTTAATGATGATATGCTAATTAATGCAAAAATTGAGCCGGAATTTTTCTTCAAAAAAGGATTGCCCTGTGATTTTGCGTATATTGACAATATTTATTTTGACGGAAGTGATGATGTATACGCACATATACAAGTTAATGAAGTATGGGAAATAAGCAAACATTTTTCTTATGTTAAATCATTTTTAAAAAATCCTACAAAATATTTTAATGTTAAATACCCTTTTAAAAATAATATAAAAAATATCCTGAAGCTGGAAAACAAGCAGTTTTTTTCAGGAATTGAAAATCATCATCTGGCAAGTCCGTATTTAAAGGAAACATACATAAAATCATGGTCTGAAAGCTATGAGCTGCTGGATAAAGTATCAAAAAATAAATTCAGAAGCCCGTTCGATGTGAGCCAAAGTATTTTTAGATACCGTCAGATTGCCGAGGGAAATTTTTATCCCGTATCTAAAAAATCAAGAGGCAAAAGCTTCGCAATTGCTCAAAATAATGATACGCTTGTTAATGCAATACTTAACGAGCAATATAAAATGTTATGCATTAATGATACACCTGAAAAAATAGACTTTGAAAGTATAAAAAAACAAATATTAACGGCTTATGAAAAAAACTGCCGCATAAATCTCAATTTGAAAAGTAAAATCACGGCATGAAATAAAGGGGAGGGGGAGCATAGTGAGAAGTTTAAAAATCATACTGGGACGATTTTTGTATTTCTTTGCCTCTAAGATGCCCGAATCATGGACAAAAATACAAATAGGGCAAAAAATGTTCAGGGGTCTTTGCGGAAAGTTAATTTTAAATAAATGCGGTAAAAATGTAAATATTGAAAAAGGTGCCATATTCCCATCGTCAGTAGAATTGGGAGATAATTCCGGAATAGGAACAAATGCCAGAATTAACGGTAAAGTCATCATTGGCAATGATGTAATGATGGGTGCCAATGTTTCTATATTTTCACGCAACCATAAGTTTAGCGACACAAATATACCAATGAACAAGCAAGGTTTTTCCGAAGAACTGCCTGTAATTATAGGTGATGATGTATGGATAGGGGCTAATGTTATCATATTACCCGGTGTAAAAATAGGCAGTGGCAGCATAATAGGTGCGGGAGCGGTTGTTACTAAAGATGTTGAGGAATATACAGTAGTAGGAGGAAATCCCGCAACGCTTTTAAAAAAACGAAAATAAACTAAACGGGAGTTTATAATGAAAGCTGAATCATCTTCAAGAAGGCAAAATGCAAAATTAAATATAACTGTAGCGTTGCTGTATCAATTGGTATCAGCGATAATCGGACTCGTTCTTCCCAGATATATTCTGCAAACCTTCGGCTCTGATGTAAACGGCATTATGCAGGCTGTCAGTCAGTTGTTAAGTTATGCAGTGATTTTGGAATGTGGAATCGGCGGAATGGTTATAGCTTCTTTTTATAAGCCGCTGGCAGTAAATGATACCGAAGCAATATCCGACATATTTAATAATACCAAGGCGTTCTTTAAAAAAATTTCAATCATTTATGTTGTAATGATGATTTGCCTTGTTTTATTTTCAAAAGTATTTATAAAGACAGATTTTGATGCAGTATATGTGGGGGCATTAACGCTGATACTGGGGTTAAATTATTATTTTAATTATTATTTCGGTATTTCTCATCAGCTCCTTATTAAGGCTGACCAAAAGATATATGTTGTACAGTTAATACAGATTGTTACAATTATTCTTAACGCTCTTGTTTGCATCGCCGCTATAAAGATTGGATTTGGTATACATTTAGTAAAGCTGTTAAGTGCCGCAGTTTTTTTATTGAATCCGTTAGTGTACAGAATATATGTAAAAAGACATTATAAAATCAACAAGCGGATGTATGATCCCGACAGAGCTTTTCCAAAGAAAAAAGAGGGACTTGTTCATCATATTTCTTACTTTATACATAGAAATACAGATATTGTATTGCTGTCATTGTTTTGCGGTGTAAAAGAGGTTTCGGTTTATTCGGTTTACTATAGCATTGTTTTTGCCATAGAAAACTTGTTAAATGCCATATCTACAGGACTTTCGGGTGCTATTGGAAATATCATTGCAAAAAGAGAAAGTAAGATTTTACATGATTCTTTTCAAATATACGAATCGTTTAACACAATTATAACATCCTTTTTTTACACTGTTTCGGCAATTTTGATTGTCCCCTTTATTAAAATATACACAAAAGGTGTAACGGATGCAGAATATGTACGATATGTCTTTGCATATATGTTGATTTTGTCACAATGGTTTTATTGTATAAGAATACCTTACGGAAATGTTGTTAATGCTGCCGGACACTATAAAGAAACAAAACCGGGGGCTTATATGGAAGCTTCGCTTAATTTTGGTATCTCTATTGTTGCTGTGCACAAGTACGGTTTAAACGGTGTAATCTTTGGAAGTATGGTGGCTATGTTTGCCAGAACCATATATACCGTTTGGTATCTTTCCAAACATATTTTAAAAAGAAAGGTTATTAAATTTGTAAAAGAAGTCGGATTAAACTTTGTTTTCGGATTTGCAGTTGTTGTTGCATCTCAATTTATTTATACTGTATCAACCGATAGCTTTTTCGCTTGGTTTGTAGATGCAGTATTAATAAGTATAATAGTATTCAGCGGTTTTTTAGTTTTAAATGTTTTTGTGTATAATCATGTTTTTACCATGTTGTTCAGAACAATAAGAAAGAAATCATAAGTTTTTGTAAAGAGCCAAATAAAAACATGCAGGATATAGACTTTTACATTTATAAAGTAAAGTTAAATTACCACAAGCAATAGGCATCCCGTTTGGAATGCCTATTTGCGTTTAAAAGGAAGAGACTTTTTTAACAAGGCTGTATGCAAAATACTACAAAGGAAGTATATAAAAGGGCAAATGTTAAATAATTGAAAAAACAGCGGTGTCATGATATAATGGGATTAGCTTAATTTGTGAGGCGAAATTTTTAAGCGAACATCACAAAGTCTCTAACGCACAAATGTACCCAGTGCGACCAAAGGCTATTTTGACGGAATATTTGATTTTAAAAGGAGTTATAGGGCATGAAAAAATGCAAAATTACAGTCATGAAAATGGCTCGCTATGAGGATTTGATCGAAAAGTATGAGAATCCCATCGAGCATGCCTGCGATATGAAGATTGGACAGGTCTTTATTGCAAACGGTTGGCAAAAACCCGACGGTATGTGCCAAAGCGCTTGGGACAGTATGTCTGCATTCGTAATGGCACTCTCCCACGGTGCAGAGGACTTTTATGACGGATGGATGAAAAATAAACGCTCCGCAATGATTTCCTGCAATGACGGGTTTCGACCCGTAAGCTTCCTGGTTGAGGCGTTGGATGAGGATGCAGAGTAATGAATGTTGAAATTATGAAAAGCAAAAGAAAAACCCTTGCCATAGAAATCAAAAATGATCTGCGTGTTATTGTCCGTGCTCCGCTGTTCGTTTCAAACATTGAAATACAGCGATTCGTTACAGAAAAATCCTATTGGATTGAAAAGACGATCGAAAAGGTTAAGGCAAAAAACGAACAGGAAAAACTAAATCCTGTTCCCAAGTTGACCGAAGAAGAAATCCGTGCCCTTGCGGACAAAGCCTTAGATGTTATTCCAAAGCGAGTTGAATACTATGCAAAAATTATAGGCGTCGAATACGGCAGGATTACCATACGAAAACAGGTATCCCGTTGGGGCAGCTGTTCTGCCAAAGGAAATCTGAACTTTAACTGTCTGCTTATGCTGTGCCCCAAAGAGGTGCTTGACTATGTGGTTATTCACGAACTGTGCCACCTTAAAGAGATGAATCACACACAAAAGTTTTGGACACTTGTGAATCGTTTTTGCCCCAAATATGAACAATATAAAAGATGGCTCAAAGAACACGGAAATGAACTGATTGGGAGATTGAAATAATAGGAGGAAATAGAATGAATGGAGAAAAATTTACATTAATGCAGTATTCAATAAGTGCAATACTTGGATTAATAGAGGCGGAGGATTTTGTGATACCTGAAATACAAAGACCTTTTGTATGGAAAAGAAGTCAAGTGAGAGATTTAATTGACTCTTTATATAATGGTTACCCAACAGGTTATATCATTACATGGAAAAATCCTGATGTAAAGACTAAAGACGGCGGTAAATCAAATGGCAAAAAGGTGCTTATAGATGGACAGCAAAGAGTTACTGCTTTAATGGCGGCAATTTCCGGCAAAGAAGTTCTTGATGAGGATTTCAATAAAGATAGAATAAAAATTGCCTTTATCCAATGACAAATGACGATTCTAAGCGTTTTGCCGTACAGGATGTATCACATTTAAAGGACAAGCGCTGGATACCTGACATATCTGTTGTTTTTTCATCTGGTTTTAAGCAAAGAGCATTTGAGAATGAATATTATGTAAATAATCCTGAAATTGACCTTGATGAATTATCAGAAACACTTAATAAATTAAACGGTGTCGCAAATCGTCAAATAGGCGTTATTGAACTTGACCATACACTTGAAATTGATGAAGTGACCGAAATATTTATCCGTATAAATTCAAAAGGAACTGCACTCAGCCAGTCTGACTTCGTTATGTCAAAAATGGCTGCAGATGGCAATTACGAGAATGGGCATGGCGGCAGCATAATGAGAAAAGCGATTGATTATTTCTGCCATTTGTCAGTTAAGCCTGATTTCTATCCTCATATAAACAAAGATACAGAATTTATGGATTCTAAATATGCAGATAAAATAAAGTGGCTTGCAAAGGATTATGATGATATTTTTGATCCGGATTACGGAGATATGCTGAGAGTTTCTTTTATGCATCAATTCCGCCGTGGGAAACTTGCGGACTTGGTAAGTTTATTATCAGGCAGAGATTTTGAAACAAAAGAATACAGAGAGGATATTGTGGAGGATTCTTATAGAAAATTGGACAATGGAATCCAAAATTTTATAAACCAGTATAATTTCTCACAGTTTGTTTTAGCAATAAAGGGAGCAGGATTCACCTCAAGTAAATTGCTAAATTCAAAAATGACATTGGATTTTGCATATATATTGTATTTAATATTGCTTAACGATAAAGATATTGCCAATGACCAAATAAAAAGATATGTACAGAAGTGGTTTGTGCTGTCAACTTTGACATCAAGATACATAGGTTCGTATGAAACTGTGATGGACAGAGATATGCGCAGTATAAGCGAAAAAGGCTTTATCAACTTTCTTAGTGAAGTAGAGGCATCAGCATTATCTGATACATTTTGGGATATTACATTGCCGCAGAATTTAGAATCATCATCTATAAATAGTCCGGCATTCAATACATTTTTAGCTGCACAGATAAACTTAAATTGTAATTCAATGCTAATGAACGGTACAAAAATATCTGATTTAATTAGTATATCAGGTGATATTCACCACATTTTTCCCAAATCATATTTGAAAGCCAATGGTGTTGACTCAAAAATTAAATATAATCAGGTTGCAAATTATACATATCTTGATACACAGGTAAATAAGGTAATAAGCAACGATGCACCAAATAAGTACTTTACGAAAACGGTATGAAAGAGATTAACGACAGTTACGGGCATTTCAGCGGCGATAATGCGATAAAAACCGTTGCAAAGGCACTGAAAGATACTATTGGAACAAAAGCAGATATTTATCGTATCGGCGGCGATGAATTTGTCTGCATATCCGAAAGTAATGTGCTGCCGTATATATCACAATTCAAAGACACGATATATTTTATCAATAATGAAAAGCTGTATAACCTATCTGTTTCAATAGGCTATTCAAGATTTCACGAAAAATACAGTAAAGGTATTGACGATATTATTTGCTGTGCCGATGAGAAGATGTATAAGGCTAAAAAGGATAAGAAATAACGCCGGAGGTGATACGCTTTGAGTGAAAAAGATATAAAAACCAAACCGCAGACCACCACAAAAGCGGTAAAAAACGCTCCGAAATCGGTAGAACATTCGGCAAAAACGGCGGTTAAGGATATAAAGACGGTGGCAAAGGACACGCTTGTTAAAAATGTTATGGATAAGCAGCTTGACACCAAACACTCCGAACAGCCGCAGAGAGCCGAGGTTGAAGCGACCGAACAGGTGGAAAATACATATTATTCCGCCGTTGATACTGTGTACCAAAAAGGCAAAAGCCTTGCGGAAAACAAGTTAAAGCAACACCGACAGCAGGTTAAAACAAAGAAAAATACAAATGTTCCGCAAAATGAAACGGTTTCGGATATACCCAATGCACCTAAACAAGCCGAGCATACTCCCAAAACAAAAGAGAGCGTACAAGCGTCTGCACCCGAAAATACTCCAAGAGTGCAAAACAATCCTAACGCACAGGTCAAGACCAAAGAAGCATACATCAATTCGCAGAAATCACTAAAGGCTGAAAATATTGCCGACACAGTTAAAACAAAGCAGAACTATATCAACGCTCACAAAAATGCGGAGATTAAGCAAAAAACGAGTGTTTCGATACCGAAAACGAGGGAAAATAACTCTGTTTCCTCTGCTCCCACTCCAAAAACCAAAGAGCAAGCTATAAAGGACGCACGGAAAAAGTATGTTTCCGAAAAGCTGAAAACAAAGGCTGAAGCTGAAAAATCGGCACAAGAAAATTATGCCGCCAATATTATGAAACAAAATGCAGAGCCTGTAAAGTCATTAAGTGTTGATGAAACGGCATATTCATCAAAATCTATGCCCAAAACAAAGGACAATTACATTCATTCACAGGGCAAGAGTCCTACCGACCTCATAAAAACAAACAGGTCAAAGATAATGCCGAAGCAGAACACGCACACCGTTACAAGGAATGTATCGAATAATGCAAAACAGGCGGTCAAAACAAAGGACAGATTGTTGAATGGCACAAGCAAAGCCGTAAAAA
>URVP01000071.1 GCA_900551345.1 uncultured Eubacteriales bacterium | reverse complement strand
ATCAAGTACCCGCCCCCCGAAGCCTAATACATTTTTCCTTTTATCTATAATAGGAAAAACCAATCTGTTTATGAATCTTTCATAAATTCGTCCACTGTCGGTTGATGCTGTCAGTCCGGCTTGAAGAATAATATCTTCATCATAACCCAGTTCGATTAAATGCTTTACAAGACCTCCGCTTTTGGGCGCAAACCCTAAAGCAAAATGTTTAACTGTTTCCGGTGTCAGCTGCCTTTGCTTTACATATTCCAAAGCCTGTTTACCATCTTCAGAAAACAAAGAACTGTGGTAAAATAAAGCGGCTGCTTTGTTTACTTCATAAATTCTTTGAATGTGTTCATGGGAATGACCTCTTTCATATGTGGGTTCGGGAATGTCCATCCCCGCTCTGTCTGCGAGCAGTTTTACCGCTTCTACAAAATCGAGGTTTTCTATCTGCATTACAAAGTTTAATACCGTCCCGCTTGCTCCGCACCCAAAACAGTGATAAAGCTGCTTGTCCGGTGAGACCGAAAAAGAAGGTGTTTTTTCTCGATGGAAAGGGCACAACCCCTTTAGATTCCTTCCCGACTTTTTTAACGGTGTATATTCAGATATAACATCTTCGATGTTGTTGCGGTACATGACCTCCTGAATGAAATTTTCTGAAAAGTACTGTGGCATAACTGCTCCCAAATGAAATAATAATATTTTGCTCTTATGTTATATTATTTCGACATAGTTAGCAAATATCCTTTTTTTAAATAAACATCTGTAAATGGTAAATTTATGTGGTCTCATAAAATATTTTAGCTAAATATTAACAAATTATTCAAAAAAACTTTTAAAAAGCAAATAAGCCGTCATTTTAAGACGGCTTATTCATTACATAACGTGCCATGCTTTTGGCACATATAAATCTTTATAAGTTTTAATTGCAAATGAATCTGACATACCGGCAATATAATCACATACGGTTCTGTGCAAATCTTCACTTTCTTCATAATCTTTAATTTGCTGCGGGTGAGTCAGATAATGATTGTATAAAGCTTCTATAATTTGTGTAGCCTTTTTTTCCTCTTCCTTTGCGGCTGATTCGATATATACATGATCAAACATAAACTGTCTTAACTTCAGCATCATTGAATAGTAAGGCTCAAGCATTGCTATTTCAGGCTTATTAAGACTACCGTTTATGACAGCTCTTATCATTGTATCAATTCTTGAAGAGTGAGTTGTACCAAGAACCTTTGCACAGTCTGAGGGTATTGCATCGGCAGTTATAATGCCTCCTCTTATAGCATCATCTATATCATGATTGACATATGCTATTCGATCGGCAAACTGGACAATTT
Organism: uncultured Eubacteriales bacterium; assembly: GCA_900551345.1. Classification (GTDB taxonomy): domain Bacteria; phylum Bacillota; class Clostridia; order Monoglobales; family UMGS1388; genus UMGS1388. Next base: position 5,850 of record URVP01000071.1, on the reverse strand, counting down.
GTGCTTCAGGAGTAGCAGCTTTTGATTTGCTTGTATGATTAACAATGCCGTCGCGCACTTCATAGGTAAGGTTCAACCCTCTGCCGTTTTCAAGTACATCTACCACACGCAAACTTTGCTGTGCATGGTTAAAACCATACGGACATATTTCATTAAGTTTATGTTCTCCTGCATGACCAAATGGGGTATGTCCTAAATCGTGACCCAGTGAAATTGCCTCTACTAAATCTTCATTTAACCTTAAACACCGCGCAATTGTACGGGCTATTTGTGAAACCTCAAGTGTATGAGTAAGACGTGTTCTGTAATGATCACCCTCAGGCGTTACAAAAACTTGAGTTTTGTGCTTTAGCCTTCGAAACGCTTTTGAGTGAATTATTCTGTCTCTGTCACGCTGAAAATCCGTACGCAGGTCACATGGCTCAATTAGTATGGCTCTGCCTTTTGAATTTTGTGGTAATGTAGCAAATTCGGATAAAGTCTGCTTTTGAAGTTCTTCGTACTGTTTTCTGAAGTTCATATCAATCACCCCTTAAACAGAAAGTGAAAGTTATTTTTTATCCTTACAAAGTTTTATAAGATCATCTACATTTGCAGTAGCAAGACATTCAACGGTATCGGATGCACCATAATAAATCTTTACTTCACCGTTATCTTCCAAAATCATTCCTCCGGGGAAAATGACATTAGTTCTAAAGCCTTCTGTTGTTTCATAATCCACTTCAGGTGCTATAAGCGGTTCTTTACTCATACCGATGACTTTTGAAGGATCTTCAAGATCAAGAAGCATTATTCCGGCACAGTATCTCTTTTGCCATTTATCTTCCCATCCGTTTTTACCTCTTGTTTTGTCAATATCAACAGAATGGAAGGTTGTAAGCCAGCCTTTTTCCGTTTTGATTGGAGGAGCGGCAGGACCAATTTTATCGTTTGCAAACGGTACATTTTCCACCGCAAGCACAAGAGAACTGTCTCCCCAATATCTTAAATCGGGTGATTTTGACATCCACAAGTCAAAGCGATCACAACCTCTGCTATACACTGTGAAAGGTCTTTCCAGCCTTACATAAAGTCCGCCCACTTTTTCAGGAAAAAGAACCATATTTCGATTGTCGGGGGCGCTGATAGATTTTATATCAAAGTGTTCAAAATCTTCTGTTACTGCAACTCCACCGCATATACCGTGTTTTGTATCCACAGCAAAGCACATGTGTACCTTTCCGTCAATAACAGTTAGTCTTGGGTCGTAAGCACGCAGTATTTCTTCGCTTTCAAGTTTAAAGCAGGGCTTTGGCTGTACATCCCATTTTATTCCATCATCACTGAATGCTAGTCCTATATTTGTTCCTTCTAGGGTCTGATTTTCAACACTGCCATAATCGTTTCTGAAAAGCATAACATATTTTCCGTTATATTTAGTAACGCCGGCATTAAAAACCAAAGCCGCTTTATAAGGTATGTCCTTATATGAAAGTATGGGGTTTTGGGGGTATCTTGTTATTACTTTGCTGCTTTTTAGCATACTTATCACTCCTTTAGTTTATTCTAACATATTTGTATATAATTTCAAGATGTGTAACTTAAATTTAATGTTGGAGTGTGCAAAGTGTGTGATATAATATTTTTATTAGTATTTAGGAGATGATATAATGAAAAAAGTAATTGCATTGGCAATAATTTTTACAATGTCATTTAGTCTAATGTCATTTGCATCTGAAAATGACATAAAGGTTATTCTGGACGGGACAGCCCTTAGCTTTGACCAACCTCCAGTTATGCTCAACGACAGAGTTCTCGTGCCGTTAAGAGCAATCTTTGAAGCGTTAAATGCTGATGTTGAATGGAATGAATCCACCAGTACAATAACTTCAACAAAAGACGATACTGTTGTTATAATGCAGATTGGAAACAATGTTTTTACCGTTAACGGTACTGAAAAAGAGCTTGATGTCCCTCCTCAGCTTATAGGTGAACGAACTCTTGTTCCGGTAAGAGCGATTGCTGAAAGTTTCGATTGTAAAGTTGACTGGGATAATGACACTGAGACGGTAATAATAACCAGTGGTACAAAAATAACGGTTAGCAAGAGCAGCATTAGTGAAACTGTTTACAAAGAAACAACGCCTGTTGCAGAATTAAACGGATACTATCCACAGCTTTCATGCGATGATGATTCTATAGCTATAGATACTATTAATGAAAAAATTAAAAATGCTTTGACAGAAGATCTAGAAATGTTTAAAAGTACATATATTGAAAGCGGAGTTTTAACTTCATCCGATGTGAAATACGAAGTTGATTACGGCATTACCAATATGCAAAATAATCTATTTTCTGTTTTGTTTACCTCTTCAGTAATTCAGGACGCAGAAGTGTCTGTATCCCAGTTTTCAAAAGTATATAAACTTGACAGCGGAGAGGAAGCTGCGCTTACAGATTACATTCCGGATATGACTTATGACGAAATAGTTTCCATGTTTGTAATTAATTTTACAGAGGTTATAGCGCAAGAACCTGAACTTTACTATGACAACGCAGCAGAAATAGTTGCACAGTACATTGATTACGCCGTTGTGTATCCTTGCGGAGAAGAAATAGCAGTAACATTCAACCCGGGAGTAATAGCTCCTTATGAATTGGGCTTTAAAACACTTACATATGTTGCTGAAAATTAAATATAAAATTAAAGGCGCAAGCGCCCGGTTATAATGAATTTATTATCCGTTTGCTTACGCCTTTTTCTATGTAGTAAAACACGATACCAACTGATACACATAAGACAATATTCAAAGGTATATTAACAGCAGGTATATTAAACTGCTTGGTTATATAGCGGTAAAAAATGTTATAATAAAGCATCTGTATCAGGAAAATGTGGTACGATGCATTACCTACTGTTTGTACAAGCCTTCCTACTTTACCTGAAGCGGATTTTAAATCTTTAAATTTCATTATAAGTGCCGCAACAATAGGAAATATGTAGAACGCTGCAAGCATACATGTATCTGTCCATTTTTTAAATATAAAGGGTCTGTATCCGCAAAATCTCACTATGAAAAATGCCGCACCTGCCGCAAACATTATATAGCAAGTTTTTTTGCTAATTTTGTAATCTTTAAAATAAAACCAGCATCCCAATGCAACATATGCTATGTAGCGAGGCATTAACAGTCTGTATACATCTGAGGGGATATTTATCAATGTGCAAACGACTTCATATAAAAGATTTACAGCCATGCAGATTATAAGACCTTTGACATTATACTTTCTAACCAGCACATAAATCAAAGGGAACAAAAGCGAAAACTGAATCAATACCGGAACATAATAACTTCCGTTAAGACCCGGACCGCCAACCAAAAAAGCTTGTACAACAGACAGCGGCGTAAAAGAAACACGCTTCAATGTGATTGTTAGTATCATTTCTACAACAAACTCAAACAAAAATGGAATCCAAAAGCGTAAAAAACGCACCAAAATCTGTTTTGGCATATACATTTCAGAAAGCCTTGTGTACTTTTTGTTATAGGACATAGCGTTCATACACCCTGTAACTATCATAAAAATAGGTACAGGCATTTTAAATATTAACGGGAACAAAATGCAATTTCCAAAAGATTCCCAAGATAAATGTACATAATGATTTACTATAACCAAAATAATTGCAAGCGCTTTAAGATAATCAAAAATAACTATTCTGTTGCTTGTATTAACTTTAATTGCATTAGTCATTTTTACTCCATTCCGCCGATTAGAGGTCAGCACAAACAATATAGTGCTGACCTGCGGCTGTTATTAGATATACTGATTCACGAGAAACGGTATGCCTTATATTTAGCGGGAACTGATTTAAACGAACATTCCTTAACATTAGAACAATCTTTTTACATCAGTCAATAACATCAATTATCAAAAGCCAGTCATTGCCGTGTCCTTGCGTGGGAGGCATAAAAACTGCTCTGCCGGGTTTAAATACGGTAAAAGGCGTTTCCTCGCCGGTTCTGGGATTGAACCAAGAAGCTTTTAACAGCACATCAGAGTTAAAGCTGCTGAAATTAGCCCTTATTTCTCTTCCAAGAGGGGAATAAACATATGCATATTTATCGCCTCTTGCCGCAGCAATATGTCCGAATATTACTGTCTCATCATTGTTTTCTACCAGTTCAGGTGCAGGTCTAAAGTCAAAATAAGAACGAGATAGTCTTAAATCTTTAACTATATGTGCCTGTGTTGCACCGGGGTGCTCCAAAACCTCGCTCCATATATACGGAAAATAATCGCTTCTTTCCCGGTTAAAACACCATATATTATGATTCCCGTAAGTGTTTCCGCAAACGCCCTCCATAAGATTCATATATGTATTTTGTCTGACATCAGCATCATTCCAATAATACTCCGTCTTTGTATTGAAATATGCCGGGTGATCTTCGTACCTTGGTTCACTGTCCATAAAGGGTTTGTCTTCATGTTGACCGGTGTGTCTAAGCATTTTATAGCTATCGTACCAATAATTGCCGTGACTTGACTGACAGGTATGAAAATCAATGTAATCTTTATGTTTAACATAATCAATTGATGAACAGCATCCAACAGGATGAAAAGTCATAAGATGATGATTATCCCCTTCACCTTCTTTAAGTCCCCTTGCCATTTCATCCATAATTTGCACATGGCGAATAGATTCAAGAGGACGATCTCCGCCCAACATCCAAATTATGTTGTTTCTTTTGCCGTATCTTTTACCAAGGAATTTTCCGTAAATATAAGCATTGTCAGGGGTAAATATTTCGGGGCCCTTTCCCCAGCGTTGATTGTATTTATCACCCCAGCAGGGAAGCATTGCAACATATAAATTATATTTCTCTGCTAAATCAACAATATAATCGATATGAGCCCAGTAGCTGTATTCACCATCGTCATCAATCAGAATTGGATCGTAATTTCCATCGCTGTTTTTCTTAAGCACATATCTGCCATACGCATTGGGTGTGTTAATTCCATCAAGTTCAGACAAAACTACGGCTTGTATTGTATTAAAGCCTTGGGATGCACGGGTTTTAATATAAAGCTGCGCTTCTTCTCTGTTAAGAGAATGGAAAAGCGACCATGCTGTATCTGCAAGATAAAAAAATGGTGTTCCGTCTTCAAGGCACAAATATTTTTTATCTTTATGTACTAATACCTTTTTCATATTAACCTCCATTATTTTACAGGTTTAAATGAAAATTCAAAATTTATATCCTTGTCATTAAGCTGATATTTTTTCGATATTTCCGGTCCGCAGCTTGCAGAACCTATTCCACCTACTTTGTAGTCGATACGGAGTAAAGTTTCGTCCATCTCCAAAAGTTCATTTGTATGTTGGGCAGCGTTAAGATCATAAGTATCAAAGTGTGAAGCGTTAAATTCAAAACAGTTGCCCGTAAACTCAAGACCGATACCTATGTCGTTTGTGATTTTTAATAATTTTGTTTTTGTATGATTGCCATGTTCCTGCGGTCTTACATAGGGAACATACTGGTCGGAAACAGTTGATTTGTAAAGACCAATTTTTGCATGGTGATGCATATCCACATAGTTCTCGTGTTCGCCCATACCGAAGTACTCAATATATTCATTTCCCTGAGCAAGCAAAAATTCATATCCAAGTCTGGGAAGATAAACAAAATTCTCAGGTACTTTGCCTTTTAGATTTATATCAACTTTTCCGCAAGGGTGAACAGTAAACTGCGCATCATATCTTAAATAAGGTTTTTTAGAAATTCCAGCTTCATTTCCTTTTACAGATATAACAGCATTGTTGTCATTCTTAGTAAGCTCGAAAAAAATACGGCAATGGCACTTCCTAAA
>URVP01000070.1 GCA_900551345.1 uncultured Eubacteriales bacterium | reverse complement strand
GGCATACGAGATTCCTCTACGTCTCGTGGGCTCGGAGATGTGTATAAGAGAACAGCGAAATGTCCCGTGCGTAAGCTCACCTGTTTTTTTATTCATCATAAGAAGTCTTGATGATGTTCTGTCCTCAAGAGGATGCTGAGCAATCAGCTCCTGGGGTAAATCATACCAAAAATCATGGAGATTCATTTAATATATCCTTCCAATCCGTTAACTACTTTTTAACAATAGTTATGCCTGTATAATAGTGACTGAGTATCTGCTCATATGTAAAGCCCTGCTTTGCCATGGCTATGGCTCCCCATTGGCTCATGCCTACCAGATGTCCGTATCCTCTGCCGTTTATGGTATATGATACAACCTTAGAGCTTGTATCAAAGCTGCTCTCCCCACCGGAAGAGATAACCACCATATCTTCTATCTTATTTACCACTGTTCCGTCCGCTCCGATAACATAAACGGTAGACGGAAGAGTAGCAACACCCTCTGAACTAATTGCAGACGGCGCACCTGATGCGTCTGCATAATTTTTTGTTACAGTATACGCCTGACTGTATATTTTGCCGCCGAAAACCGTACGGCAGCTCTCTCGCTCAAAAATTTTACTGCCCAATGTGCCGACTACTTCAAGCTTGATTACGGCACCTTTTTCCGACATGTTCACCACACTTATATCCGTTATTTCACCCAAACCGTAAGAAGAAAACAGCTCTGTAAGCTCCTGGGGAGTAAAAGTAACTGACCATGTGTGATGAGTGGCCTCCTCCGTTTCGTAAGGGTCATCCACCGCAGCAAGATAGGGATACTGTGTACTGCCCCATACATTACGCACATCTTCGGTTGCTCCACCGTCCGATGCAAAATAGTAAAGTTCGGCAATATTCTCTCCGTACATGGCAATAACACCGCTTGTTTCTTTAACAGCAGCATTTGCAGCATCAGTCTCCGCTGACACACCTCCGTACACCTGACAGTGCTGGCTTGTACAAAGGTCAAATCCGCTGTCCGAATGTCTGCCTATAAAGCGTGCAGTATAGCTTCGTGCACACACAGCCTGAGCTTTAAGCGCCTCAGCAGGCGAAGAGCCTCCTATTTCTTTGGGCACTACCCCACAAAGGTAATCATCCATTTTAACATGATTAACCACTGTTAATGCAGAATTTTTTATTAAAAACTTAATACTGCCTCTATAGCGTACACCGTCAAGAGAAATAATTCCCCCAAGGGGGGTAAGCATTATGTCGCCGGCATAGGAAACAAGCGTATTTCCGTTTTGACTGATGACTATGCTCCCATTTTGATATGTAACCGTCGCAGATGAAGCAATTGCAGAATCGTAAATGGATGTACCGTACACATCCGTAACCGACATGGAACCAGCCTCTGCAACGGCACTTGTTACGGATGCAGTGCCATATTTAAGCCCTATATCCACATATTCAGGCAGTGCCACCCCGTCAGCGTATGCGGTAGGCATGGCACAAATCAGCAACAGCACTGCTGACAAAAGAAATATGATAAAATTTTTCATGGCAGCATCATCCTTTTGTAGATATTAAACTACTTTGCAAGTGATTTTTCTATTTCCTGTGAAATCATTTCAATAAAGGCGTCAACAGGCATAGCACCCATATCCACGCCCTTTCTGGCACGCACGGAAACAGTGCCTTCTTCTGCCTCTTTATCACCAACAACGAGCATATAGGGGAGTTTTTCCATTTGCGCTTGTCTTATTTTATAACCAATCTTTTCGCTTCTGTCATCAAGTTCAACTCTTATGCCCTTTCTGCGAAGATTATCGGTAATCTGCTTTGCATATTCAATGTGCTTTTCCGAAATCGGCAGCACTTTTGCCTGCACGGGAGCAATCCATACGGGCAGAGCACCTGAATATTTTTCAAGAAGAAGAGCAAGTGTTCTTTCATAGCAGCCGATAGATGTTCTGTGTATTACATAAGGATATTTTTTCTGCCCGTCAGCGTCGGTATATACCATGCCGAAACGCTCTGCAAGCTGAAAATCAATCTGTATTGTTATAAGGGTGTCTTCCTTGCCATGGACATTTTTTATCTGTATATCCAGCTTGGGACCGTAGAAAGCAGCTTCGCCCTCTTCTTCGGAATATTCAAGGCCTATTTCGTTTAGGATATCTCTCATTGTATCCTGAACGCTTTCCCACTGCTGTTCGTCACCGATATATTTTTCCCTGTTGGCAGGGTCCCATTTACTGAAACGGTAGGATACATCATCATCAAGACCTACAACCTTAAGCATATAATTGGCAAGGTCAAGGCAGCCCTTAAACTCGTCGGTTAGCTGATCGGGACGGCAGGCAATGTGTCCTTCCGAAATAGTAAACTGTCTTACACGAATAAGACCGTGCATTTCACCCGATGCTTCATTTCTGAAAAGGGTAGATGTTTCGTTATATCTGAGAGGAAGATCGCGATAACTTCTCATTTTGCTGAGATACACCTGAAACTGGAAAGGACAGGTCATTGGACGCAGTGCAAAAACCTCATCGTCCTTTTCCTCATCTCCCATTACAAACATACCCTCTTTGTAATGGTCCCAATGTCCCGAAAGCTTATAAAAATCACTCTTGGCAAAATAGGGGGTTTTTGTGAGTATATAACCTCTGCGTTCCTCCTCGTCCTCTACAAAGCGCTGCAAAATCTGAATAGTTTTAGCACCCTTTTCCAGCATAACGGGAAGACCCTGACCGATAAGGTCAACGGTTGTAAAATAACCCAGCTCTCTGCCTATTTTGTTATGATCTCTCTTTTTAGCCTCTTCAAGATTGGTGATATATTCGTTAAGCTCATCTTTGGATTCAAATGAGATTCCGTATATTCTCTGGAGCATTTTGTTTTTTTCGCTGCCTCTCCAGTATGCACCGGTAACGGATAGAAGCTTAAATGCCTTTACCTGATTTGTCCTTTCGATATGCGGTCCTGCACAAAGGTCCACAAATTCGCCCTGACGGTAAAAAGATATTACCTCTCCTTCGGGCAACTCATTAATAAGTTCTATTTTATACGGCTCGTCCTTCATAAGTTCAAGAGCCTCGCTGCGAGGCAGCTCAAAACGCTCTATAAAAAGACGCTCCTTAACAATTTTTTTCATTTCCTTTTCAATTGCTGCCAAATCCTCAGAAGTAAAAGGCGTCTCAGGGTCAAAGTCATAATAAAATCCATTGTCAATTGCAGGGCCTATAGCCAGCTTGGTATTTGGATAAAGTCTTTTAACCGCCTGCGCCATAATGTGTGATGTAGAATGCCATAAAGTTTTAATTTCCATAAGGTTTTTCTCTCCTAAATTATTGTTGCCAAATAATTATATTGCTATAGTGCAAATATGTCAAGCAGTCAAGCCTTTTTTGACTTGTTTATACTTTTACTTTTATGTTTTTTCATCAGTACACTGCTTACAAGTATAGCTCCGCCGCTTATGAGCATCACAATTCCCCATATTATACCGGCCTTTATGTAATCGCCGTCATATATATAATCAGCGGCGTATATGGAGGTTATAATCGCCGGGATTCTTGCAATAACCGAAATTACCATAAAGCGTTTTTCCTCTATTGTTGTGAGAGGAAAAATATAGCATAATAAATCCTTGGGCATGCCGGGAATTACAAAAAGTATAAACGCGATAAGCTCCAGTTTTTTTTCATTTCGTATAAAAGACCATTTTTGCAGCTTCTCTCCGTCCGAAACAGCCTCTACCAAGTTATGTCCGAAACGGCGTACCAGTCTGAAAACAATAAGCTGTCCCGTATATACACCGGCAAGGCATATCAAAAGACCCAGCCAGGGGCTGTACATATATCCGGCGGCAAACTGGACAATTGCACCCGGAATAACTGCCACAACCACCTGAAGAATCTGCATGGCAAATATTGCAACGAAACCGAAAACACCCATTTGATCCACATAATGGCGAAATTCTGCCTCGGCAGCATCGTTAAATGATTTAACAAAGGGATAAACAAGGGTAATAAAAAGTGCAAGAGCAACGATAACCCCCGTTATCGTAACGATTTTAACCCACTTTTTTATAATTCGTTTTTGTTTATCGTCTTTTTGTTCTTCTTTTGGGATTTCTGTTTCTGTATCTTTTTTTAGATTTGGTTTTGTTTCCATTTTCTTCAGCTTTTCTCCTGTGTTTTTCTTTGTTTATATTTTCGCACGGAACAAAGTCTATCTGAAGCTGCTCTTCGTCCACACGCACCAGTCGTACATTTATCTTGTCTCCTATGCGGTATATCTTTTTATGCCGTCTGCCTATAAGACAGTTATTTATTTCGTCAAATATATAATAGTCGTCCTTAAGCTCGCTTAAGGGGACAAGTCCGCTTACACTGCTTTCAAGCTCCGCAAAAAGTCCGAAGGAAGTAACGGACATAACCGTTGCCTCATACTCTTCGCCGATAAATTCTTTCATATATTCGCATATTTTAACTTCTGTCCATTTGCGTTCTGCATCAACCGCATTAATTTCAGCATCGGTGGAAAGATCCGCCGCTCTTTTTGCATATCGGCGAAAATGAGTGATCTTCCAATCGTTCATATCGCCGTGAAGCCATGTTTTTAATATTCTGTGCACCGCAAGGTCGGGGTACCGCCTTATGGGAGAAGTAAAATGGCAGTAATACACTGCCGCAAGACCGAAATGACCCAGGCTTTCATCACTGTAACGAGCCTTCATCATACTGCGAAGCATAACCGTACTGACCGCCGTTTCATATTCGGTATCTTTAAAATCATCAAGTACCTTTTGAAGGCTGTTGGAGGATATATTCTCCTTGGGCCGATAATCATACCCCAGCCCCCGAAGCATTAGAATAAGCTTTTCAACCTTTCCGCCTTCGGGCTTTTCATGCACTCGATAGACGCAGGGCAGTTCAAGCTTATTTAAATGCCGTGCAACGGTTTCATTGCAGGCGAGCATAAATTCTTCTATAATATGATTGGAAACGGTTATTTCGTATCTTTTTATCTCAACAGGTTTGCCGTTTTCATCAGTTATAACCTTTGTTTCTGGCAGGTCAAAATCAAGCCCTCCACGGCGTCTGCGTTTTGCTGTAAGTTTTTTTGAAAGAGCCTCCATAATACGAAGGTCGCCTTCAATGTCCTTATACTTTTCCGCAAGCTGCTCATCGCCCTCCAAAAGTTTGGTAACCTCTTTATAAGTCAAGCGATGCTTGGATTTTATAAAGCTTTCGCAGATTTCATAATCTACGATATTAGCTTTGTCGTTAAGCTCCATAAACACAGACATGGTAAGGCGTATGCAGCGGGGATTTAAACTGCATATACCGTTGGACAGCTTTTTGGGAAGCATGGGCACTACCGTATCCACAAGGTACACGCTTGTGCCTCTGTCCATCGCCTCACGGTCAAGCTGGGTATTCTCCCGCACATAATGACTTACATCTGCTATATGCACACCTAACAGATAGTTTCCGTTTTCAAGCATTTGAATTGAAACTGCATCGTCCAAATCCTTGGCATCTTCTCCGTCAATGGTAAAGATATTAAGTTTTGTTAAATCCCTGCGTCCCTTGGTATCCTCAGCCGGAACCGAGGAGGGAAGCTCTTGAATTTCATCCGAAACAGCAAGAGAAAATTCGGGGGATAGATTAAATTCACGCAAAAGCTCCTGAAAGTCCATTTATATATGCTCCGCTATTTTAATATCTCAAAAACAGAAAGCCGCCCAAAGGACGGCTTTGTCAGTATTTTTTACTTAGTAAGAAACAGAGAAAGTACAACAGATGTGATAACAAACACAACTGCTACAACTGCTGTCCATTTTTTAAGAATACCGTCGATGGTTCTTCCTTTGTTTTTTCCGAAAAATGTTTCAGCTCCGCCTGCAATGGCACCTGAAAGGCCTGCCTGCCTGCCGGACTGAAGAAGTACGATAACTATAAGTGCAACCGACACGATAAGGTGAATAACAAGAGTAATGATTGTTGGTACTGACATTATTTTTCCTCCTACAATGCTTTTATCATATTACGCTTTACTATATCACATATTTTCCCATTATGCAAGAGGTTTTTTGATTTTTTTTATTTTTTAAGAGACTTTCCGCCCAAATATTCCGCCTGTTCGCCCAGCTCATCCTCGATTCTGAGCAGACGGTTATATTTTGCTGTTCTGTCCGTTCTGGACGGTGCCCCCGTCTTTATCTGTCCCGCATTGGTTGCAACGGCAATATCAGCTATGGTAGTGTCCTCCGTCTCTCCGCTTCGGTGGCTTATAACCGCCGTATATCCTGCCTTTTGTGCCATCTCCACAGCGTCCAGCGTTTCAGAAAGAGTTCCTATCTGATTTACCTTTATAAGAATGGAATTTGCAGCACCGTTTGATATGCCTTTTTTTAGCCGGTCTACATTGGTAACAAACAAGTCGTCGCCCACAAGCTGTATCTTGCCGCCCAGGCGGTCGGTGAGCATTTTCCAGCCTTCCCAGTCCTCCTCGGCAACTCCGTCCTCAAGAGAGATAACCGGATAACTTGAGGCAATATCCTCCCAGTAGTCAATCATCTGTTCACGGGTGAAAAATTCGCCCGTTTTCCAAAAGAAATACCCATCTTTTCCCTGCTTTTTTGCTTCTTCATACATTTCGGTTGCCGCTGCATCTATGGCAATTTTAAAGTCCTCGCCCTTTCTGTATCCCGCCTTTTCCACAGCTTCGAGTATTACCTCAATTGCCTGGCTGTCATTTTCAAGGTTGGGCGCAAAGCCTCCCTCATCGCCTACTGCCGTACTCAACCCCTTACTTTTAAGCACGGATTTAAGGTTATGAAACACCTCACAACACATACGCAGTCCGCTCTCAAAACTTTTGGCGCCTACGGGCATTATCATAAATTCCTGTATGTTAACGCTGTTATCCGCATGTTTTCCGCCATTTAAAATATTCATCATAGGGGTGGGCAGAGCATATGAATTACATCCGCCGATAAAACGGTATAAACTCATGCCCAGTGACTCGGCGGCAGCCTTGGCACAGGCAAGAGACACACCGAGAATGGCATTTGCACCCAGACGGCCTTTATTGGGTGTTGAGTCCAGTTCAATCATTGCTTTGTCAATAGCTCTTATATCCAGAACATTCATACCCACTACCAGCTCGGCGATTTCGTTATTTACATTATCCACCGCTTTTAAAACACCTTTACCCATATGAC
>URVP01000069.1 GCA_900551345.1 uncultured Eubacteriales bacterium | reverse complement strand
CGGTAGGTGTTACAGCAATACCGGCTTCTGTTTTAAATACTATATCTGTTGTTATGATAACTATTATTTTAGCCTATTTTACTCTTGTACTGGGCGAGCTGGTGCCCAAAAGAATAGCTATGCAGCGTTCTTTTGCTGTGGCAAAATTTACATCCGGAGCAGTTTATGGCATCTCAAAACTTATGAAGCTTCCCATTTGGCTGCTGTCTGTTTCCACAAATGGGGTTTTGCGTCTGCTTCATATGAAAACCGAGGCGGAAGAACAATCTGTTACTGAAGAAGAAATACGAATGATGGTGGATATAGGTCAGCAGGGCGGAACTATTGAACCTGAAGAGAGAGAAATGATAGAAAATGTCTTTGACTTCAGCGATCTTATTGTCCGTGATGTTATGACTCACAGGGTGGATTTGGTGACCATTGAATCGTCTGAATCGGCAGATAGAATAGTTTCCGTTATTGAAGAAAGCGGCTTATCCCGTTTCCCGGTTTATGAACAGACCGTTGATAAAATTATAGGCATATTAAATGCTCGCGAATTTTTACTTGCACTTCATAACAGCCCCAATCCGGATATTAATAAACTTTTGCGTCCTGCATACTTTGTGCCCGAAACTTTACGTGCCGATGATTTGTTTGAAGACATGCGACAGCAAAAAATGCATATTGCAGTAGTTGTTGATGAATATGGTATGGTTTGCGGTATTGTAACAATGGAGGATTTGCTGGAAAAAATAGTGGGTAATATATATGATGAATTTGATCTCCCCGAAGAAGAACCCATTATAAAGACGGGTGAAAACACCTGGAGAGTTTCCGGTGAATTGGAAATTGAAGAACTGGAAGAAGAACTTTCAATTTCTTTTCCCGAAGATAGAGAATTTGACACTGTTAACGGCATGGTTTTAAGTCAGCTTAGATCCATACCCGAGGAGGGCAGCATTGTAGAAATTGATGCGTACGGCCTTCATATAAAAACAGAACCTATATGTGGCAAGCATATTTCATGGACGCAGATTCAATTGATTACGGAGCAACCGAAAAAAGAAAATGATGGGAATGAGTAGGGCAGAAGACACGGAATAAAGAACTTTTATTTAATGTTTTTATCTGATGCGGCCTTTGAATAAGTAAAACCATAAAAGTTTTACTTTTTCAAAGGCTTTGCCTTTAATTACCTGAGCTACATAATTCTTTAAGAATATCCTTATTAAAAAAGATAAATTTTATATGTTTTTTACTGACTGTTTTAAATAGAACGCTTGACAAATCTTAGAAATTGTGATAACATATCTTTTGCTTGTAAAAATAAATATGCGCCCGTAGCTCAGCTGGATAGAGTGATTGACTACGAATCAATAGGTCGCAGGTTCGAATCCTGTCGGGCGTACCATACCGAAGCAAGCGATACGCTTGCTTTATTTTTTTTTGAATCTGCATATGTAAAATGCTGTGAACGGAGAAAAGTCTCATGAAGAAAGTTGTGCTTTTGGGCGATTCCATACGCCTAATTGGATACGGAACAAAAGTACCGGAGCTTTTAAAAGGTTCTTATGATGTATGGCAGCCGGAAGAAAACTGCCGGTTTTCAAACTATACTTTGCGTTTGATTTTTGAATACAGACAGCAGCTCAAAGATGCAGCTATTATTCATTGGAATAACGGACATTGGGATCTTTGCAATCTGTTCGGTGATGGAAATTTTAATTCTGTTGAACTTTATGTTTCAAATATGAAGCGTATTGCAGGATTACTTAAAAAATTACCGATAAAGTAATTTTTGCTACAACAACACCTGTAAATCCAATGCATCAATATAACAGTAACGATATGATTTGTTTGTATAATTCTTCGGTTGTTCCCGAGTTGGAATCCATGGGGATTATAATAAATGACCTATATTCCGTTGTTGAACCTAATGTTGATACTTTTATCAGAAAAGATGATTATATTCACCTTACACAGACAGGTATCGACGCTTGTGCAAAGCATGTTGCATCATTTATTAAAGATGTTGATGATTAAAACTTTAATTATACTCATATTTAAAGCAAAATTAATTGTAATCAAAATGCCCACGCAGCAGCATGGGCATTTGTTATGTATAAAATGTTTGCTGTATCTATTTAGAATATGCGTTAGACCGATGCTAAACTATTCTTTGTATATTAAATAATTATGCAAAGCAATTATCTATATACGGTCTTAATTAAAGAATAATATATGTTAAATTAATGTATGTATAAAAACTTAAATATAAAGGAAGTGCAATGTATGAATACATTACTATCGGTTTCGGTGGCACTTTTGGCAGGGTTGCTTATGACAAGAGCCTTTAAACCATTAAAGCTTCCGGCAGTTACTGCGTATCTTGTTGCCGGAGTTTTAATAGGTCCATATTGCATAGGTGCACTTACTCCCGGCTGGATAGGTTTTGAATCATCCGAAGCGGTAAGTAAGTTATCGCTTGTTTCCGAAGTGGCGTTAGGTTTTATCGCATTTTCCATCGGAAATGAATTCAGGGCGTCGGATTTAAAAAAAATAGGCAAGCGAGCCCTTATTGTAGGTCTGTTTGAAGCTCTGACAGCAACTTTGTTTGTAGATTTGGCTTTGTTTGTGTTTCATTTAATAATGCCGGGTAAGCTTTCTGTTCCGCAGCTTATAACTTTAGGAGCCATTGCGGCGGCTACCGCACCTGCGGCAACTCTTATGGTAGTTAGGCAGTATAAGGCAAAAGGTCCTCTTACCAGCCTGCTATTGCCCATAGTTGCTTTGGATGATGCAATTGGGCTTATTGTGTTTGCCGTTTCTTTCGGAATAGCAAAAACTATTACCGTAGGATCGGTGGACTTGGTTTCTATTATTGTAAATCCATTGATAGAGATTTTCTGTTCCCTTGGTCTGGGTGCGGTTATGGGGTTGATTCTTACATGGCTTGAAAGATATTTCAATTCCAATACAAACCGATTGAATATGACGATTGCAGTTGTGTTTTTAACTGCATCTCTTGCCATGATTGATATTGAAATCGGAGCGGTACATATAAGTTTTTCTTCACTTCTTGTATGCATGATGCTGGGTACGGTTTTTTGCAATACCTGTTCGTTGTCTCAGGATCTGATGTCAGCTGCGGATAAGTGGACATCTCCGTTATTTGCATTGTTTTTTGTTATAAGCGGCGCCGCTCTTGAACTTAGCGTGTTTACTGATGCAGCTATTGTGATGCTTGGACTGGTCTATATTATATTTCGTTCATTGGGAAAATATACCGGAGCTTATATCAGTACAAAGGCAACGGGCTGCCCTCCACAGATTTGTAAATATCTCGGTATAACGCTTTTCCCTCAGGCGGGTGTTGCTCTGGGTATGTGTACTACGGCATTACAACTGGGTGAAAGCGGACATTTGATAAGAAATATAGTATTGTTCGGAATACTTATTTATGAGTTGATAGGTCCTGTTCTTTCCAGACAGGCACTTACTGCTGCGGGAGATATTAAACCAATGTCTGATGATGTCAAAATGCGTCGCCAACGAAAGCTTGAAGAATTAAAAAATAATCCGTCAGAATAAAATTTTAAATAAATAATAAAAGACCGCCGCAGCGGTCTTTTATTATATTAAGTTTATTTAATTTAAATTAAAGACTCATAAAGTTTTGTAATATCTTCAACGCTTGTTTCTTTGGGATTTCCCGGACGGCAAGCGTCATCATATGCCGATTGAGCTAAGAAAGGGATGTCCTCTCTCTTTACAATATCTTTTAAGTCAGTGGGGATTCCTATATCTGCTGAAAGCTGTTTAACAGCGTCTATAGCTGCCTTTCTGTATTCATCTTGAGACATACCGTCGGTTCCTTTAACGCCCATAGCCTGAGCTATATATTTATACTTATCTCCGGTTGCTTCAGCATTATATTCCATAACGGTTGGAAGAATAATTGCATTTGCGATTCCATGAGGAGTATCATACAAAGCGCCTAACGGATGAGCCATGGAGTGAACAATACCGAGTCCCACATTGGAGAAGCCCATTCCTGCTATATACTGACCAAGTGCCATTCCTTCCCGTCCTTCGGGAGTATTTTCAACAGCACCTCTTAAAGATTTTGAAATAATTTCAATAGCTTTAAGGTGGAACATATCCGAAAGTTCCCATGCACCTGCTGTTATGTATCCTTCTATGGCATGGGTAAGAGCATCCATACCTGTTGCAGCCGTAAGACCTTTGGGCATGGAACTCATCATATCAGCATCAACAAATGCAACGACGGGAATGTCATGGGGGTCAACACAAACCATTTTACGGTTTTTTTCAGCATCTGTAATAACATAGTTGATTGTAACTTCAGCAGCTGTTCCTGCTGTTGTAGGTACTGCAAATATGGGTACACATTTATTTTTTGTGTCTGCAACACCTTCAAGACTTCTTACATCTGCAAATTCTGGATTTTTTATGATTATACCCACAGCCTTTGCCGTGTCCATGGAAGAACCACCGCCAATGGCAATGATATAGTCGGCACCTGATGCTTTAAATGCCGCAACGCCGCTTTGCACATTTTCAATTGTGGGATTGGGTTTGATGTCTGAATAAATTTCATAAGACAGGTTTGCATTTTCGAGAACATCAAGTACTTTTTTGGTAACATTAAATTTGATTAAATCGGGATCGGAGCATACAAATGCTTTTGCAAATCCTCTTGCTTTTGCTTCAGTAGCAATTTCTTTAATTGCACCTGCACCGTGGTAAGATGTTTCATTAAGAATAAATCTGTTTGCCATTAACTTTTTCCTCCTTTATTTGTTTATAATTATTACTACCCTCAATCGGATAATATCATTTTGACCGGTATTTGTCAATAGACATGTCAGCGTTATATTATGTCAAATAAAATAAACCCAACGGTATTAATGGCAAAGTTTGCAAACATATGTACAAACCATGATGTATATATATTCCCGCTCTTTAAATTTAAATAATTAAATACCATTGCACCGACAAATAAGCCTGCAAGTGTTATAACAAATACACCGACAGAGAACCATCCCGACATCATGGCAATGTGGTAGAGTGCAAAGGCAGCGGAGCTAAAAATGCAAGCAAACCGTACAGAGGCAAATTTTTTAAGAATTAAAAAAGCAAAACCTCTAAAGAAAAATTCTTCTAAAAGAGAATTGACAAAAGAGATATATATTGCAACAAAAACAAAATTATGACGAGAAACACCTATGTTTGCGGTCAAAGATTTTGTAACGGAGGAAAAATCAAAAATATTTTTAAAAAGCATATAAGCTATAAGTATTATAATATAAACGGGTATGCAGAGGGCAAAAGCGGTAGTAAGACCTTTTTTATTAGGTTTGATTACTTGTTTTAAATTCAGTTCCTTGTCATATGCGGAGAATAACACGGGAATTAAAAGAAACAAAAGCAGCTTGACTGCTGATTTTATTGCATAATTAGGCTGTATAAATCCGTCAACTATAGCCATTACTATGCAGCACACAACAACTGTTCCTGTAATTAGTAAGGTTCTTTTGTTATTTTGCATTAGTATGCCCCTTTCTTTTGTATAAAATTAAGCGGCTTTATAATCTAATATTATCATATCATGTTGTATGGCATATGTCTATAATTACCCAGTAGTTTGCAAGTCCGGTTTTGCTTCTGCATTATTCATGTTGCTTAAATGTTCTTTTTGTGTTAGAATAAATACAGCTTAACATACGGAGGAAAAAGGATATGACAAAAGGTGCAAATAAGAATAAAAAGTCCGGAAATACCAAAAAAACTAAAGTTGCGGTGATAATTTTATGTATAGCCGGGGCAGCTGCATTGATCACGGCATCATATTTTTTGTTTTTTAGAAATATGATACAGTACAGCGTTGCAGTCAACCAGATTGAAAACGGCAATTTTAAAGATGGATTTGACAACCTTATGGACATAGCAGAAAGAGATGCTGACTATAAAGATACCAGTAAACTTCTGTATGCTAATGCACTTGAGCTGATAGAAACGGGTGATATAGACAACAAAAAAAGGGCATATGATATGCTTATGAGTATTCCGGGATATGAACATGCAGACGACCTTATCTATTTTCTATGGGCAGAAGATGCTTTTGTGCCAGAGGAGGAAAATTCTTATGAAATAGCTGACCAGTTTATTGAGATGATTCCTGAAGATTATGATGGACCGTTTGCTGATAAAATTGCTCAGTATCGTGAAGACATAAATGCTGCGATGGATGAACTTAACCGTAAAAAGGCGCAGGCGGGAATGGAGGAGGACGCTTTTCCAAATAGTGAGTCTGACTTACAGACATATTAATTTACAGAATATGACAAAAATGTTAAATTTGAAATATAGCTTGACAGGTAAGTAAATCGAATATATAATATTAAGGAGAGCTAGTACTCTTTATATATAAGTTGGAAAGAAATTATTTATAGATAGAGATATTGAATTTAACATATATTCTTTTATAGGGGAATCTTGTATCTTTGTGCTGTTTTATATACATATTCCTTTGTTTTGTGATTATATATTATAAATAATGTATGTCTGTTTAAAGTGCGTTTCCGCTTATATATAAGAGCGGAAACGCTTTTGTTTTTGCTCATGAAAAATTATTAAAAAAGACGGAGGTCCAGCAATGACGGAAATTATCATTGCTTCCGTAGGTGCAATATTATGCGTAATTGTAGGCGTAGTTATGTTCTTTGTAGGTGTAAACCACCGAAAAAGAATTGCAGAGGCAGAACTTGGCAGTGCCGAAGAGCAGGCTAAGCAGATTGTAAAAGATGCAGAAAAAGCTGCCGAGAGCAAAAAGCGTGAAGTATTGCTGGAAGCAAAGGAAGAAAATCACAAATTAAGACAAGAATTGGAAAAGGAAATTAAAGAAAGACGCGCAGAACTACAGCGTCAGGAAAGAAGAATTCAGCAAAAAGAAGAAAATTTAGACAAAAAAACTGATGCAATTGAAAAGAAAGAAGAATGTATCGATATAGGAATGTATGATGAAGATAAAAAAGACAGCTGTAAAAATAAAGAGTATGGATTAAGTGAACTCTTTTCAGATTACAATAAGCTGTTAAAGCAGATTGATAAGATTAATAAAAAAGTTGAGAATACTTCTATATCCCATAAAAAGATTGCAGAGTCTGATGACAGGGATATTACTGTCGAGGATTCCTTAATAAATATTCATAATGTGATCAGTAAATTTAGTAG
>URVP01000068.1 GCA_900551345.1 uncultured Eubacteriales bacterium | reverse complement strand
GAAAAATATAATATCTCTAAGATTTGTGCTTCGGTTCTCAGTAACCGGAAACGGGTGCTTGAAGGGGAAAGCATAGAGAGCAGTTCTTTTTACGATTCCTTTATGATAAAGGATATGAACCTTGCTGTGGATAGGATAAAGTCTGCTATAGACAGCAAGGAAAAAATCACCGTTTACGGCGATTTTGATGCGGACGGTGTCACCAGCACTACAATTTTGTATATGTATTTAAAGGATTGCGGAGCTAATGTGGAGTATTACATACCCGACAGAATGGAGGAGGGATACGGCATAAACGAGTCAGCTCTTCAGACCATTCAGCAATCGGGCACAACACTTATCATAACCGTGGATACCGGTATAACGGCTGTTGATGATATAAATGCCGTTAAGCAACATGGTATTGATGTTATTGTTACAGACCATCACGAGCCTAAGGATACAATACCGGACTGTGTTGCCGTAATTAATCCCAAAAGAGAGGACTGCGAATATCCATACAAAGAGCTTGCAGGCGTAGGCGTTGTTTTTAAGCTTATTCAAGCTCTTGATAACGGTGAAAACGCAGCGGACATAATCAGAAAGTATCTGCCTTTTGTGTGTCTGGGTACAATCGCTGATGTTGCCCCGCTTACCGATGAAAACAGACTTCTTGTAAAATCGGGACTTCAGCTGTTTCATAAGTCAGATAATCTTGGCATTCAGGCTCTTTTGCGTTCCACAGGCTTTGAGAATAAAAAGGTGACAGCAGGAAACATCGGTTTTGTTATTGCTCCGAGAATTAATGCATCGGGAAGATTGGGAAGCGCTAAGAAAGGTATTGAACTTTTCCTGTGTGATGACCCGGAAAAAGCTGATGAAATAGCAGCCGATCTTGCAAATGAAAATAAAAACAGACAAAAGCTGGAACAGGAAATATATTCTCAAGCACTTAAGATTATTGAAAGCAATAAACTTAATGAAAATAAGGTTATAGTTGTTGCTTCAAAAGGATGGCATCAGGGAATAATAGGTATAGTTTCCTCTAAAATTACAGAAAAATATTATAAGCCTTCCATTCTCATTACAATAAATGAAAACGGAATATGCAAAGGATCGGGCAGAAGCATAAGCTCTTTCAATCTTTTTGAAGCGCTTTCTCAAAACGCTCATCTTCTCCAAAAGTTCGGAGGCCATTCTCTTGCTGCAGGTCTTACGGTAGAAGAAGATAAAATAGATGAATTTTCAAAAAGCATAAATGCATATGCCGATTCCATAATGAATGAAAGCGACTTTACACCCCAGATTTTCATAGATGATGTGCTATACAGCGAAGATTTGAATATAGATACAGTAACACAGCTTAAAATGCTTGAACCGTTTGGTATGGGAAATCCCGTTCCGGTATTTATGGTAGAAAAAGCAAAAATTAAGCTTATCAATGTTTCATATGATAAAAAACATCTGCGTCTTCAGCTTGTTAAAAACGGAGTACTTCTCGATGTAATAGGTTTTAACATGGCAAGCTTTTATGATCAGTTTAAGCAGAAGATGATAGTTGATGTGGTTGGTACCATCAGTATAAACGAATATGCAGGCATAACCAAGCTTCAGCTACTGCTCAAGGACATCCGTCCTCACCAATTTGATTAATTTTGATTGAAGGGTATATTTATGACTGAAACAGAAGAACTTTACGGCAAATTAAAACAAAAAATAACTGAATACATTCCCAATGCTGATTTAAGCGTCGTGGATAAAGCGTATAACTTTGCCCTGGAGGCACACGGCGATCAGAAGAGAGTTTCGGGAGAACCGTACATTACCCATCCTATCAATGTTGCCATTATTCTTACTGAAATGGAACTTGATTTGGATTCTATTTGTGCTGCTCTTCTTCATGATGTTGTGGAAGATACAAAATATACCTATGAAGATATTAAGAAAAATTACGGCGGCGATGTTGCCGATTTGGTAGAAGGCGTAACCAAATTGGGTAAAATTCCCTACAGCACCAAAGAAGAACAGCAGGCGGAAAATATCCGCAAGCTTATACTCGCCATGTCAAAAGATATAAGAGTGATGCTTATCAAGCTTGCTGACCGCCTTCATAATATGCGTTCCCTTAAAAGCATGCCCGAGGAAAAACAACGCCGT
This sequence comes from uncultured Eubacteriales bacterium, assembly GCA_900551345.1. Taxonomy (GTDB): domain Bacteria; phylum Bacillota; class Clostridia; order Monoglobales; family UMGS1388; genus UMGS1388. The sequence goes on along the minus strand of URVP01000068.1, from coordinate 5,290 downwards.
ATTGCCTGTGAAACTCTGGAAATTTATGCACCAATAGCGCATAGACTGGGAATATCAAAAATTAAATGGGAACTTGAGGACCTTTCTCTTCGTTATCTTGATCCCATCGCTTATAAGGAAATAAGCGATATGATTGTGGAAAAAAGAGATGAAAGGCTCAAACTGATTGAGGAGATTAAAGCGGTCTTTTCAGAAAAACTCAAGTCTCTTGGAATTAAATGCCATATAGAGGGTCGTGCAAAGCACTTTTACAGCATATACCGCAAAATGTTTGCTCATAATGCAACCAATCTTGATCAGATATATGATTTGATTGCAGTCAGAATAATTGTTGATACAATTAATGACTGCTATGCTGCACTTGGTATGGTTCATGAAATTTATAAGCCCATGCCCGGCAGATTCAAAGATTATATTGCAATGCCCAAAAAGAATATGTATCAATCTCTGCATACCACCCTCATAGGGCCTAACGGCAAACCTTTCGAGGTTCAGATACGCACATGGGAGATGCACCGCCTTGCTGAGGTGGGTATCGCAGCTCACTGGAAATATAAAGAGGGTAAATTGGGTCAGTCTGATATTGATAGCAAACTTGAATGGATAAGACAGCTCCTTGATGTGCATACGGACAGTGATAATCCTCAGGAATTTATCAGCTCAATCAAAATTGACCTGTTTGAGGACGAAGTGTTTGTTTTTTCACCCAAAGGAGATGTTGTAAACCTTCCGCAAGGCTCTACAAGTATTGACTTTGCTTATGCAATTCACAGTGCTATCGGTAACAAGATGACCGGTGCAAAAATCAACGGCCGTATTGCACCCCTTGAATATCAGCTTAAAAACGGGGATATAGTTGAGATTATAACATCTTCAAATGTGAGAGGTCCAAGTAAAGACTGGCTAAAAATCGTAAAAACAAATCAGGCTAAAAAGAAAATCAACGATTGGTTCAAAAAGGAACATAGGGAAGAAAACATTGCTCTGGGTAAAGAACTGTTTGACCGTGAACTTAAACGAATCGGCATCACCCACGAAGAACTTTCCAAGCTGGACTGGACAAAAACTTTGTTTAAAAAGAACTTTCTTAACTCTATGGATGATTTGTTCTCTGCCATCGGTTACGGAACAATTCCCATTACAAAGGTTATATCCCGAGTTAAGATGGAATACAATAAGACCCTTACCGAGCAGAGAAAAACTCCCGAACTGGGTCAAAAAACTATAAATACTTCCATATCTCACGGTGTTATGGTTAAGGGTATAGATAATTGCCTTGTTAAGCTTGCACGCTGCTGCAATCCATTGCATGGTGACGATATTATCGGATACATTACACGAGGAAGAGGCGTGTCGGTGCATAGAGCCGATTGCCCTAATGTGAGAAGGCACAACGACCCTACATCACCGGACTACCCCAGATATATAGATGTTTGGTGGGCTGAAAACTCTACAGATAAATATATTACAGATGTACAGATTATCGCAAATTCCAGAACGGGTATTGTCTATGAAATTACAGGTGTTATAGCTGATCTTAAGATTTCTCTTCTGGCAATAAACGCCCGGGAACTTAAAGACGGTCTTTGTGTAGTTAATGTTACGGTAGAGATTAACAGCAAGGAACATATGGACTATATGATGAAAAAAATACGAAACCTTGAAGGAGTTGCGTCTGTATCCCGTTCAACTCATTAGTATACGGAAGTGATTTAATGGAAATAAAAAGAATTGTAACAGGCAGTTACGCAGAAAACTGCTATCTGCTTATAAATTATGAAACGGGCAGTGCTTTTATGATTGATCCCGGTGATGAGCCTCAAGTTGTTATTGATGAGGTAAACAGATTAAATCTAAAAATAAAAGCTGTGCTTATAACTCACGGCCATTTTGACCATACTAACTCAATAAAGACTATTAAAGAAAAGTTAAATGTTAAAATCTATATGAACAAGCTGGATTTGCCCCTTGTCAGCGACCCTGATGCGGTGGATGAGGACATAAAGGACGGCGATGTGTTTACGCTTGGAGATATTAAAGTTAAAGCCATTGCCACACCCGGTCATTCCATGGGCGGTATGTGTTTTATGACTGATAACATTCTTTTCAGCGGAGATACTCTGTTTGAAGGCTCTATAGGCAGAACGGATTTACAGGGCGGAGATTATTCTCAGCTTATAAATTCTATAAAATCCAGACTGCTTCCTTTGCCTGATGATACCGTTGTATACCCCGGTCACGGCGGAGTTACAACGATTGGGCAGGAAAAGGTTTATAATCCGTTTCTTCGATGAACAAATGGGGCAAGCTGACGGGAATCCGTCCCGTTAAGCTTATTAAGGAAATGATTATAAGCGGCAGTAGTGACCCGGTAGATGATTTTATGAAAGAGTGGGGCGTTTCCCGTGAAAAGGCGCTTCTTTCATATGATATTGCCGTCCGTGAACTTAATATAATGAAGAATATAACGGAAAATGATATAGGACTATACATAGGCATACCTTTCTGTAGGTCAAGATGTGCTTATTGTTCTTTTATAACAGATGCATGTATAAATCACACTGAATTGTACAAGCCCTATGTGGATATGTTAAAAAAAGAGGCTCTATACAGCAAACGGCTTATTGACAACGCCGGATTTAAAGTGGTTGCGGCATATATGGGAGGAGGAACTCCCACGGCACTGCCTGCACCGCTTATAGATGAAATTCTCCAAACCATCAATTCATTATTTCCCGATATAAGAGAATTTACTGTGGAAGCCGGACGAGCGGACACGATAACCGAAGAAAAACTTAAAGTGATTAAAAACAGAGGAATAACAAGAATCTGTATTAATCCTCAGACTTTAAGCGACGATATACTTAAAATTATTGGGAGAAATCATACCGCAGACGATTTTTTTAAATGTTTTGAAGATGCAAAAAGTTTAGGGTTTGAACATATAAATACCGACCTTATCGCAGGACTTCCCTGTGATAACTTATCCGGCTTTAAAAAATCTCTTGACAAAATAATAAAACTGGAACCTTCCTCAATAACAGTGCATACACTGAGTGTAAAAAGAGGTTCGGCAATTCATGAAAAGCCCGAAATTTATCCGCTGCCTTCTGATGCTGAAGTTGGTGAGATGATAGATTACTCATACAAGACACTTACCAAAAACGGTTATAATCCATATTATCTCTACCGGCAGAAAAACATGCTTGGGAATCTGGAAAATATCGGTTATGCAAAACCCGGTTATGAGAGTATGTACAATATTATGATGATGGAGGAAATATCAACGATTATCTCCATTGGCGGCGGTGGAGTAAGCAAAACGGTTAATAATAAGGAAAAACGCATAAACAGAGTGTTTAATTTTAAAGAACCGCACAATTATATTAACGGTATTGATGAAATTTTAGGCAGAAAAGACGAAATATTTAAAAATTATTGACTTGCAGGAATAAATATTGTATTATTAAGTTAATATTTTCCGTAATTTTTTTAGTATCGAAAGGGGCCTTTTTTACATGTATCAAAAGGAAATTATAGTATCAAACCAGGTTGGACTTCACTCTCGTCCCGCTACTTTCTTTATACAGAAAGCCAACGAATTTAAAAGCAGTGTTTGGATAGAGAGAGAAAACCGGCGGGTTAACGCCAAGAGCTTACTTGGTGTTTTGTCTTTGGGTATATCAAGAGGCGTGGAAATAAAGATAAGTGCTGAAGGACCCGATGAAACTGAGGCGGTTGACGCTCTCATTTCCCTTATTGCTAATAATTTTGCTGAATAATTTTTGATGATTTCAGGTCTTACTATGTTTAATGTAGTAAGACTTTTTTGCTATCGTGAGAGGATGATTTTTTGACTGTCATAGAAGAAAAACTTAAAAATCTCCCCATGAAGCCGGGTGTATATATAATGCACGGCGTTGGCGGCGAAGTTATTTATGTTGGTAAAGCAAAGCTGCTTAAAAACAGAGTCAGCCAGTATTTTCATTCAAATACCGGTCATGGCACCAAGGTTCGTGCTATGGTTGAAAATATAGCGGATTTGGAATATATCGTTACCGACAGCGAACTTGAAGCGTTGATACTTGAGTGCAATTTAATCAAGAAGTATATGCCCAAGTACAATATCTTGCTTAAAGACAGTAAGGGATATCCGTATATTAAGGTGACGGTAAATGAAGATTTTCCCCGTGTTATGCTTGCACGAAAGATTTTAAAAGACGGTGCAAGATATTTCGGTCCCTATGTAAGTTCTCTGTATGTAAGAAACACTCTGGAGCTTATAAGAAATCTCTTTCCTGTAAGAAGCTGCAACAAAAAGCTTCCCGACGATATAGGAAAAGGCAGAGTATGCCTTAATTATCATATACACCGATGCAATGCGCCCTGTCAGGGAATGATTACACGAGATGAATATATGCAGTCGGTAAATCATATACTTGACTTTTTAAACGGAAAAACCGGACAGGTTATAACGGAACTTACCGAAAAGATGAAAGAGGCTTCATCTAAGCAGGAATTTGAGCAGGCGGCTAAGCTGCGTGACCGCTTGGCACTGGTTAAGAAAATCGGTGATGAACAAAAGATTATTTCTGCAAATCTTAATAATAAAGATGTTTTTGCGGTGGACAGAAACGGCAGTGACTTATGCCTTCAAATGTTTATTGTGCGTGAAGGTAAAATTTCCGGCAGAGAAAGTTATATGCTGTCTAACAGGCTGGAGCTTTCGGACGGTGAAATACTCTGCGATTTTATTAAACAGTATTATGCATCTTCCAGAGTAATACCCAATACTATTGTTGTTGATAAATCCTTTGAAGATATGGATATAATTTCTCGCTGGCTGAGTGATAAATGTGGCAGTAAAGTTTCGGTTATATGCCCTAAAAAAGGTAAAAATTTTGATTTGGTGAAAATGCTGCATAAAAATATTATAGAAACACTTCGCCTTGAGGAATTGAAAAGGGATAAGAAGAACAGAAAAATGAACGACATGCTCTTTGACCTTAAAAATATAACGGGAATACCGAAAATCCCCGTCAGAATTGAATCTTTCGATATTTCCCATACCGGCGGCAGGGACAATGTGGGGGTATGCGTTGTATTTGAAAATGCTGTGCCGAAAAAGAAAGATTATAAAAAGTTTATTATCCGTTCTGTTGACGGAGCTGACGATTACGAAAGCATGAGAGAGGTAATTTACAGGCGCTTGTTTAACGGAATGGAAGGTGAAAAAGGATTTACTCCTTTGCCTGACCTTATTCTGCTTGACGGAGGAAAAGGCCAGGTA
>URVP01000067.1 GCA_900551345.1 uncultured Eubacteriales bacterium | reverse complement strand
GGAACCGGACGCATCTTCCTTTCCTTCCGGCGGCTTAAGAGCCACTTTCGAGGCTAGAGGATATACTGCATGGGATCCTACTTCTTATGCATTTATTAAAGGGAAAACTTTATGTATTCCAACGGCCTTTTGTTCTTACGGCGGAGAAGCTCTTGATAAAAAAACACCTCTTCTTCGTTCTATGGAGGAAGTGGGTAAACAGGCGCTCAGAGTACTGAGAATATGCGGAAACACCACCGCAACAACCGTTTCCACAACGGTAGGTGCCGAGCAGGAATACTTTCTTATCGATGCGGAGCTTTACAAACAAAGAAAAGACCTTATTTTTACCGGAAGAACTCTTTTCGGAGCGAAAGCACCCAAAGACCAGCAGATGGACGACCACTATTTCGGAACAATAAAGCCCAGAATCAAGGCGTTTATGGATGAGCTTGATTCAGAACTGTGGAAGCTGGGCGTTCTTGCCAAGACGGAACATAACGAGGTTGCCCCTGCACAGCACGAACTGGCACCCATATACACAACCACAAATATAGCATGCGACCAAAACCAGCTTACAATGGAGCTTATGAAGAAGATTGCCAAAAAGCACGGTCTTTCATGCCTCCTGCACGAAAAGCCATTTGCCTGTATTAACGGAAGCGGCAAGCACAACAACTGGGCTCTCAGTGCAAACACAGGAGAGAATCTGCTCAATCCCACAAAAGAGCCTGAAAACAACATACAGTTTTTAATCTTCCTTGCTGCAATTATTGAAGCGGTTGATGAATATCAGGGACTTTTGAGAGTATCGGTTGCCAATGCAGGCAACGACCACAGACTGGGAGCCAACGAAGCTCCTCCTGCAATAATCTCCATGTTCCTGGGCGATGAAATATACGAGATTCTCGAAAAGATTAAAACCGAGGGTGAATATAAGCATAAAAAAGCCAACAGAATGACCACGGGTGCAACGGTTCTGCCTTCCTTCAGAAAAGATACCACAGACCGTAACAGAACCTCTCCCTTTGCCTTTACGGGCAATAAATTTGAATTCAGAATGTTGGGCTCCACCCTTTCCATATCAGAACCCAATGTAGTTATTAATACGATTGTTGCCGAAACGCTTGAGCGTATGGCAGACCGTCTGGAAGGTACTACCGATTTAAAAACAGATGCACACAAAGCCATAAAGGATATTCTTGATAAGCACTGGAACATAATTTTCAACGGCAACAACTATGCGGACGAATGGGTCGAAGAAGCGGAGCGCAGAGGTCTCCTCAATCTGAAAACAACACCCGACGCTCTCCCCTACCTTATCAAGCAGAAAAGCATAGATGTATTTACAAAGCATGGTATTTACACCGAAGCAGAGCTGTATTCAAGATATGAAATACTTATTGAAAAGTATTCCAAAACCGTAAACATAGAGGCTCTCACCATGTCTGAAATGACAAAAAGAGAAATTATCCCTGCAATCCTTGCATATTCGGGCGAACTTTCAACAATTGCCGCTTCAAAAAAATCGGTATGCCCCACAGCTTCAGCGTCTGCCGAAGAGTCACTTATTATACGGCTTTCCGAGCTTTCATCCCGTCTTTATGATGAAGTAGGAAATCTGGACAATGAAATTTCCAATGCAGCTGCGATTGAGGATAATACAGAAAAAGCAAATTATTTCAGAGATGTAATTATCCCCGAAATGGATAAAATCCGTGAGCTTGCAGACGAAGCGGAAACCATCGTATCGGCTGACTTTTGGCCTTATCCCACATACGGAGAACTTCTTTTCAATATATAATATTTTAATTTATTCCCCCGATAAACTAATGTTTACCGGGGGATTTTTATTGAGCATAAAAGTTTTTAAAATGAATGGCACTATACAAACCCATATTTGTATGTTATACTGGTAATGATTAACACACTCCCCTTTATGTGCATAATATGCATTATGGAGAGTGATATATGATGAAGCTTATACTTGATGCACTGCTTTGGTTTTTTGCCTGTTTCGGCATCATACAGCTGATAAAGCTTTCTTTTTTGTCATTCAAAAAAAGTACGCTTTGCGAAAACTATCTGATTGTTGTAAAGGTGATAAACAAACAGGACGCCATAGAGGGAATACTGCGCTCCATAGTATGGGACAATTTGAAAAAGGGCGGTGTACCTCCCATACTTGTAGTAGATATGGGGTCAACCGACGATACTCCCATGATACTCCAAAGGCTTGCCCGGGAATACAGCTTTATTCATGTTACCGATATAAACGGATATAAGGATTACTTTCAGGGAGACAATTGATTATGCCGCAGATTAGAGAGGACTCAACAAGAGAGTCCGGGCTGGTTACCGAAATTATATATCATAACACGGATAACGGATATACCGTATGCCTGGTGGACACATCTGACGAGGAAATTGTGGTTGTGGGTAATTTCCCCATGATTTCCGTGGGCGAAAAAGCCGTATTTGAAGGCAAATGGACATTTCACCCCACCCACGGACCCCAATTTAAAGCGGATTATTACGAATGTATACTCCCAAAATCACGGGCAGACATTCTGCGTTATTTATCCTCGGGAATTATTAAAGGTGTGAGGGCTGCCACCGCTCAGAGAATTGTGGAAAAATTCGGCGATGACGCACTGGAAATTATATCCAACGACCCCAAAAGGCTAAGCGAAATAAAGGGAATATCCGAAAAAAAAGCAGAAATGATAGGCGAAAGCTATGCCTCGCAGATAGGAGTAAGAGATGTGGTTATATTTCTGCAAAGATATTCCGTTTCCGCTCATGTTGCATATAACATATATAAAAAATACGGGCTGAGTTCTATCCCCGTAATTAAGCATAACCCCTACATACTTGCCGAAGAGGTACACGGAATCGGCTTTAAAACGGCGGACAGCATCGCTTTGGGAATGGGGTATGATAAACACTCCTTTTACCGAATCAGAGCCGGGATTATGCATCTGCTCAGCGAAGCCGCTCTTAACGGACACACCAATCTGCCAAAAGACATGATGATAAATGAAGCATGCACCTTGCTGGGAATTGACATTGATTCCGTGCAGTCCTCCGTTACCCATATGTGTATGCAGGGAGATCTGACTGCTGACAGACAGAAAGACGAAGAATACATATACAGCCCCATGTTTTTCAGTGCAGAACTGAGCTGTGCAAGACTTCTTGACAAGATGAACAAATTCAGCTATGACAAGCTGAGCGATATTATGGTGGAAAAGCTGATAAAACAATCGGAAAAGGAAAACGGAATAACCCTTGCACCCCGTCAGCGTGACGCAGTGATGACAGCGGCAAAAAACGGTGTTTGCGTAATAACGGGAGGTCCCGGCACGGGCAAAACCACCATAATAAAAACAATTCTTTCGGTTATGGACGCATTGGATTTGGATATAAGACTTGCAGCACCAACGGGACGAGCGGCAAAAAGAATGACGGATATGTGCCAATACGGAGCACTTACCCTGCATCGTCTGTTGGAATATACGGCAGCACCCGAATCAAACAAACAGCGGTTTATGCGATGTGAGGACAACCCCATACCCGGTGATGTTATCATAGTAGACGAAATGTCAATGGTTGATACACTGCTATTTAACGGACTTTTAAAAGCAATAAAACCGGGTACCAGATTAATACTTGTGGGAGATGCCGACCAGCTCCCCTCAGTGGGTGCAGGCAATGTGCTGAACGATATAATCAATTCGGGCTGCGTGCCGGTAGTCAAGCTGGAAACCATATTCCGCCAGCAGGAAAGCAGTACCATAGTAATAAATGCTCACCGAATCAACAGGGGTGAATATCCGATTATAGACAATAAGTCAAGCGATTTTTTCTTTATGCCCAGGGAAAGTGCAGGAGAAATCACCGAAACCATAACCTCTCTTTGCCTTACCCGTCTGCCTAAAGCATACGGATACAATTCACTTACCGATATACAGGTTCTTACACCCATGAAACGCTCAAATGTGGGAGTAAGCATATTTAACGAAAAACTCCAGCGTGTTCTTAACCCGCCAAAAAGCGGACAAGCCCACATTTTAAAAGGGCACAGCACCTTCCGAACCGGGGATAAGGTAATGCAGACAAAAAATAACTATGATATAACCTGGCATCTTAAATATGACCCCTCTGTAACCGGCGAAGGCGTATTTAACGGAGATATTGGGTATATAGCCCGTATAAATGTGAAAGACGAGGAAATAACCGTAATTTTTGACGATGAGCGTGTTGCAACATACGACGCTTCAAGTATGGAGGACCTGGAACTGGCATATGCAATGACCATACACAAATCCCAAGGCAGTGAATTCAAAGCGGTAATAATCCCCATGTTCCCCGCCGCTCCCATGCTTCAAAACAGAAACCTGTTATATACCGCCGTTACAAGGGCAAAGGAAATGGTTATACTGGTGGGCAGGGAATACATTATTAAAACCATGGTTGACAATATAAGCGAATATAAAAGATACAGCGGGCTTAAAAGACGGCTTAAAGAGCTGAACCGGTTCGGAGGGATAAGCAATGAAAATATTTAACGCTGTTAATAACCTTCTGTTTCCGCCGCATTGTATCTTTTGTGACTGTATAACCGACTTTAGAAATGAATATCATATCTGTGATAAATGCCGGGAAGCGGTCACCCCGTTGATGGGGAACAGGTGCAAAGTGTGTCTTAGGGAAACCAGAGGAAATTTCGGTACCGACCTTTGTGCTGCATGCAGAACCAAAATGCCCTATTTTGACCGGCTGCGGTCTTGTTATGAATATAATAAATATGTACGAAACTGCGTACTCCGTCTTAAATTCCATCAAAGGTACGACCACGCCCGTACAATGGGTATGCTGATGACAAATCTTATCGAAGAAGGCAGTGCAGATTATATTATCCCTGTACCCGTGAGCAAAGAAAGGCTCAGGGAAAGAGGTTACAATCAAAGCGTACTTTTCTCCAAGGAGATTTCAGCCGGAACAAAAATCCCCATGAGGACGGATTTGCTGTTTAAAATAAAGGATACCAAACCTCAAAGTTCCCTGAAGTTTAACGAAAGAACGGAAAATGTGAAAAATTCATATAAAGCAGCAAGCGGTGAGCTTTTGAAAGGCAAGAGGATAATTCTGACAGATGATGTTGCAACTACCCGTTCTACCATTAACGAATGTGCCAAGGTATTGAAAAAGGCGGGTGCAAAATCGGTGGAATGTGTAACCTTCGCCGTTGCAGTGGAACATACATAACAGATAAATATGTGCAAAGTGCCTTGCTTCGACAAGGTGCTTTTTATTTTTATGGTAATGTTGCACAAATTCAGACGCTTAATGTTGTGCAACATTTTTTTAGGAAAAGATAGATTATTAAATTAACTTTTGATATAATGTATCTATATTGAAAATTGCAAAGTGCAATTTTGCACTTCGCAAATAATATACTGCTGCGGAGTGCATACATTATATTGGGAGGGATTAAATTGATTAGAAATGTTTGTTTACTTGCACACGGCAATGCCGGCAAGACTTCACTTACAGAAGCCATGCTGTATACTGCCGGTGCAACCGAAAGATTGGGCAGCGTTACCGACGGAACTACGGTAACTGACTTTGACCCGGAGGAAATAAAAAGACAGATTTCCATAAGCACATCGCTTGCAAACTGCAAATGGCAGGACTGTAAGATCAATATTATAGATACTCCCGGATATTTTGACTTTGCGGGGGAAATAGTTCAAGGTGTGCGTGTTGCCGACAGTGCGGTAATTGTTATAAGTGCTAAGTCTGGTGTTTCGGTAGGAACGGAGAATTCATGGGAATATTGCGAAGAAAGAAATCTTCCCAGAATTATTTACATAAATAAAGTTGATTCTTCACACGCCAAATTTTCAGAAACAATACAGCAGGTTAAAGATTCGTTCGGCACCAGCGTTGCGCCGCTCCAGCTCCCCATAAAAGACGGAGATAACTTTATCGGCTTTGTTGATATAGTAAAAATGGAGGGTAAAAAATTCGAGACAAAAGGCCTTTCGGATATAGAGATACCGGCAGACCTGGTTGACGAAGCCAACGAGATGCATTCCATGCTTATAGAGTCAATTGCAAGCACCGACGACGATCTTATGGAACGCTTTTTCAACGATGATGAGTTCACCGTTGCAGAAATCAAAGCGGCTCTGAGAAAAGGCGTAAGCGATGCTTCCATCGCTCCTCTGCTTTGCGGTGCCACCAGGTCAAATACGGGAATAAGATTCCTCCTTGACTGCATATGTGAATACTTCCCCACACCTGAAGAAAGACCTGCCGAAATAGGCAAAAATGATGCAGGCGAAGATGTGGAAGTTAAACCTCTTGCATCGGAACCTTTAAGAGCGCTTATTTTCAAAACGGTTGCAGACCCGTATGTGGGTAAAATGTCATATTTTAAAGTTCTTTCGGGTGAGCTTTGTGCCGACAGTACCGTTGTAAACGCAAACAGCGGAGCTTCCGAAAAAATAGGCCATATATTCTTTATGAACGGCAAAAAACAGACTGAAACAAAAAAAGCAACAACAGGCGATATGGGCGTTATCTCAAAGCTTGCAGGAACAAAAACGGGCGACACCCTGTGCAAACCGGGCAGTGCCGTTAAACTGCCGGGCATTAATTTCCCCAAGCCTAACCTTGAAATGGCAATAGTGCCCAAGGCAAAGGGCGATGAAGAAAAGATTGCTTCAGGTCTTAACAAGCTTAAAGAAGAGGACAAAACATTTGATACATATACCAATCATGAAACGCATCAGATGATTATAAGCGGTATCGGAGAACAGCATCTGGATGTTATTTCAGCAAAACTGAAATCAAAATTCGGTGTGGAGATGGGACTTGAAGAACCAAAAGTAGCATACCGTGAAGCATTCAGAAAGCCCCTTCGTGCTGAAGGAAAGCATAAAAAACAATCGGGCGGTCACGGACAGTTCGGCCATGTATGGATTGAATTTGAACCGGGCACCGAGGACGGACTTAAATTTGAAGAAAAAATCTTCGGCGGCTCCGTTCCCAAAAACTACTTCCCTGCGGTTGAAAAGGGTCTTCAGGAATGTATGGCACACGGCGTACTGGCAGGATACCCTGTTATCAGCCTTAAAGCAACCCTTGTAGACGGATCGTACCATCCCGTTGACTCATCCGAAATGGCATTTAAAATGGCGGCTTCGCTTGCATACAAGCAGCTTGTTAACGCATCGCCCGTTATACTTGAACCGATAGGTCATCTGGAGGTCATAATCCCCGATAAATATATGGGTGATGTAATAGGCGATATTAATAAGCGCCGGGGCAGAGTGCTGGGCATGAACCCCATCGGAAAAGGTCTTAGCCAGGTGGACGCAGATGTGCCCATGGCAGAAATGCATAAATATGCTACCGACCTTCGTTCCTTGTCTCATGCAAGAGGCAAATTCACTTTTGAATTTGTTCGTTATGAAGACGCTCCTTCCAATGTTGCGGAAAAGGTAATCGAAGAAGCAAAGAAGGATAAGGAAGACTAAAAAAACTTATTAAATCAGCCGCAAAAACTGCGGCTGATTTTTAATGTCTTACAGGGAAAGGAAAGATAATTATATGATAAAAACAGAGCGGCGTGAGGTGAACTGACCCAATTTGTACAGACAGCACAAAAAAGAGTGTCTATGGTACAATAA
>URVP01000066.1 GCA_900551345.1 uncultured Eubacteriales bacterium | reverse complement strand
GCATGATGGCGCTTGCAGAAGCCGAGCCGCTTATTTCCGACTTAATAAACTATCGATTTACTGAAGGGTCTTTAAAAGGTCAAAGCTTCGGCAATCTTCTTTTGGCGGCTATGACGGGAATTTCGCCCAATTTTGAAACAGCCGTTCAGAATATGAGTGATGTACTTAAAGTCCGGGGCAGAGTTTTGCCCGTTACCGTTGACAATGTGGATTTAGAGGCTACCCTCACCAACGGAAAAGTCGTGAGGGGCGAATCAAAAATTCCTCTTGCAGCAAAAGAATGTAACTGCCGCATAAAGCATACCGCTCTTTTGCCCCGTGATGTTAAACCTCTGCCCGAAGCAATACAGGCAATCAAAGAGGCTGATCTTATTGTACTGGGACCCGGCTCTCTTTATACAAGTATAATTCCAAATCTGCTGGTTAAAGGCATACCCGAAGCAATTTACAATTCAAAAGCACCTACCGTGTATGTCTGCAACATAATGACCCAGTACTTTGAAACCCACGGCCATACAGCATACGACCATTATAAAGCAATAATGGATCATACATATAAAACACTTGTGGATTACTGCATAGTTAACTCCACAAAAATAGGCAAGGAAAAGGCAGAAAAATATAAAAGCGAAGGTTCGGTGCAAGTAAAAATAGACCGTGAAAAATTCGCCGAAACACAAGTGCAGCTTGTAGAAGCCGACCTTATAAACCCGGCCGATGAACTTGCCCGGCATGATACGGATAAACTGGCTCGCTTGCTTATAGATATTTGCCGCAAAGGCAGATGACACAACAGCATCTGATAAGGAGGGATTGCATATGTCTTTTGCGTTTGATGCCAAAACAGAATTATGTGCAATACCTGTAGAAAAAGAGTGCTGCAAAAAAGCTCTGATTTTGGGCATACTCACTTTTGCAGGAATAAAAAACGGAAATAATATTAAATTTTCAACAGAAAACCCGTCTGTTAAAGCTCTTATGGAAAGCCTTGCAAAAGATATATACAACGCTGAGATTTCCGTAACGGAATCAAAAAGGAACAGATCGGATTTATATGTTATGGATATAAAAAACTGCACAGAGATGCTTGCGGATCTGGGTATTGACACCATGGCAATGCATATAAATCATGCTCTCATAAAACGGGACTGCTGCAAAAGATGCTTTATAAGAGGCGCTTTTTTGGGAAGCGGCTCGGTTACCGACCCGGACAAATCATACCATATGGAAATTTCCACACGGCATCTTACTCTGAAAGAGGAGTTTCCCCGACTTCTTATGAAGTTCGGCATTAAGTTAAAAACCACACAACGCAGCGGATGCCATATATTCTATCTTAAAGGCAGTGAAAAGATACAGGATATGCTCACTCTTATGGGAGCAAATAAAACCACGCTTAAATTTATTGATATTAAAATCACACGAGAGGTAAGAAACGATATAAATCGCCGCCAAAACTGTGAATTTGCAAATATGGACAAGACTGTTAACGCAGCGTCCGAACAGAAAGCGGCAATTGATAAGATAAATACAACAATCGGTATTGACCTGCTTCCGCCCGACTTAGAGGCATTGGCGTGGGCCCGTCTTGAAAACATGGAAGCGTCCATGCGTGAATTGGGAGATATGATGGACCCGCCTCTTAACAAATCAGCGGTAAACAGGCGAATGAAAAAACTTATTGAAATAGCAAACGGACTAAAACAAGCAAAAGAATAAAAGGAAGACAAACAATGGCATTTGTACATCTTCATACTCACTCGGTATACAGCTTACTGGACGGTGCAGGAACTCTCGACCGTCTGATTTCCCGTGCAAAAGAACTGGGACAACCTGCTCTTGCACTTACCGACCACGGTGTTATGTACGGTGTCATTGATTTTTATAAAAAAGCAAAAGAAGCCGGAATAAAACCTATTATCGGCTGTGAAGTATATGTGTCGCCCCGTACCCGTTTTGACAAGACAAACGAATATGACCGCAAAAGCTATCACCTTATACTTCTTGCCAAGGATAACGAAGGGTATCACAATCTTATGAAGCTGGTTTCCGTCGGATGGCTTGAAGGGTTTTATTCCAAGCCCAGAATCGACAAAGAGATTCTGCGAAAATACAGCAAAGGGCTTATCGCTCTTTCGGCATGTATCGCAGGAGAAATACCTTCGTCAATACTGGCAGGTACTGAAAATAAAACTCGTCAGTTGATAGAAGAATATATAGATATTTTCGGCAGGGACAATTTTTATCTTGAAGTGCAAAACCACGGTATAAGTGACGAAACCCGCGTTAATTTCAAGCTTCTGGAATATGCTAAGGAATACAATCTAAAGCTTGTCGCTACCAACGACATACACTATGCCCTCCGGGATGACGCTTTTTATCAGGATGTTCTGCTGTGCATACAAACCGGTAAAATATTGGAAGATACCGACCGTATGAAATTTGAGGGCAGTGAATTTTATCTTAAATCCGAAAGAGAAATGGAAGAACTGTTCCGTGATTTTCCCGGAGCAATAACAAATACTGAAGAAATAGCAGAAAAGTGCAATGTTGATATAGAATTCGGTCATTTGCATCTTCCGGAATTTAAAACACCTGAAGGCATATCTTCTTATGACTATCTCTACAGTCTGTGCGTTGAAGGGTGTAAAAAAAGATATAAAGACGATTCAGACAAAATCATGCCTAAGCTGGAATATGAGCTTTCAGTCATAAAGAGTATGGGGTATGTGGATTATTTCCTCATTGTTTGGGATTTTATTCATTATGCAAAAACAAACGGTATAATGGTAGGCCCGGGAAGAGGCAGTGCGGCAGGAAGTGTTGTTGCGTACTGTTTGGAAATAACCGATGTGGAGCCTACAAGATATAATCTTATTTTTGAAAGATTTTTAAACCCGGAGCGTGTCACCATGCCCGATATTGATGTGGACTTTTGTTACCGCCGCAGGCAGGAGGTAATAGATTATGTTATCCGCCGTTACGGTAAGGAATGTGTATCTCAGATAGTCACATTCGACACTATGGCAGCAAAAGCGGCAATTCGGGATGTAGGGCGTGTTATGAACATACCTTACAACGAAGTGGACTATATAGCAAAACAAATACCGTTCGGTCCTAAAATAACAATAGACACCGCTCTTGAAATGAACCCCACTCTTAAGGAACTTTATAACTCCAACGAGGTTACAAAAAAACTTATAGATACTGCACGGGCACTGGAAGGATTCCCCCGCAATGTGTCAACACACGCTGCCGGTGTAGTAATAACCAAAGATGCACTAAGTGAATATGTGCCCCTGCAAATTTCAAAAGGAATGGTCATAGCTCAGTTTAACATGACTACTCTCGAAGAGCTGGGGCTTCTTAAAATGGATTTTCTGGGGCTTCGCAACCTTACAATAATACAGGATACGCTGGATGCCATAGACGAAGATATTGATATAAACAGTATACCTTATGATGACAAAGCTGTTTTTGAAATGATTTCGGCAGGAGATACGGACGGAGTGTTTCAGCTTGAAAGTGCAGGAATGAAAAGCTTTATGCGAAAGCTTCGCCCGGATACTCTTGAAGACATTATAGCCGGTATATCACTGTTCCGCCCCGGTCCTATGGACTCAATACCTAGATATATAGAAAACAAAAAACATCCGGAAAGCATAACATACAAGCACCCGGCTCTTGAGCCTATACTGAAAATGACCTATGGCTGTGTGGTATATCAGGAGCAGGTTATGCAAATTGTGCGCGAACTGGGCGGCTATTCACTGGGCAGAGCCGACCTTTTAAGGCGTGCAATGTCTAAGAAAAAAGCGGATGTAATGAAAAAGGAAAAGCATAATTTTATATACGGTATTACCGACGATAAGGGCAATGTAACCGTGGACGGTGCAGTGCGACGGGGTGTACCGGAAAAGGTAGCAGATGAGATTTTTGAAGAGATGATGGATTTTTCCAGTTATGCCTTTAACAAATCCCACGCCGCAGCATATGCATATGTGGCATATCAAACAGCCTGGCTGAAGGTGCATTATCCTGCTGAATTTATGGCGGCACTTCTATCAAACGGCGTTGAAAGCCAATCTAAAATCACCCGTTACATCTCCTGTGTAAGAAAGATGGGGATCAAGCTGCTTGCACCGGATGTAAACCAAAGCTTCGGAGCTTTTACTGCCGGCGAAGGCTGCATTCGGTTCGGTATGAACGCAATAAAAAATCTTGGGCACAATGTGGTCAGCGATATTGTTGACGAAAGAAATAAAAACGGTAAATTTTTGTCTTTCCACGATTTTTGCTCACGAATGATAAAATATGACCTTAATAAAAAAAGTCTGGAAGCGCTTATTCTTTGCGGAGCTTTTGACACAATGGCAAAGCGTTCACAGCTTATAGCAGTACACGAAAAGGTATTGTCAGATATGTCAAGCGACCGCAAAACCAATTTAGACGGTCAGCTGTCGCTGTTTTCCGACACACCTGAAATGCAGCCGCAGGACGAGCTGCCGGATATAAAAGAACTTCCGAAAAAGCAGCTGCTTTCGCTTGAGAAAGAGTGTCTGGGAGCATATATTACAGGACACCCGCTGGATGAGTATAAAAACACTCTTGCAGCCTGCGCTCCTTATCAGATAGCAGATATAACAGATGACGAAACCGTCAAGGACGGGTCAAGAGTTAAGCTTGCCGGTATGATTACATCTGTATCAAAAAAATATACAAAAAACAATTCAGTTATGGCAAGAATCGTACTGGAGGACCTATCTGACGATATAGAGGTTATAGTATTTCCCAAAACATTGCAAAATTTTGAAGGAGAAATCGAACAGGACGCAACAGTAACCCTCACAGGACGAGTGGATAAAAACGAAAAAGATCCGGTTAAAATTATATGCGAAAGTATAAAAAGAATAAACCCCACAAAGTCTGCAAACACTTTATTTATAAAAATTCCAACAGCCGCTGACGGCAAAATAAATGAGCTGTTAAGACTTTTGGAAGTTTTTAAAGGAGAAACACCGACTGTACTGTATCGTGAAAAAACAAATCAGGCACTTAAATCCCCGGAAAAATATTGGGTTATATACAACGATGTGCTCGAAAAGCAGATAAAAAACCTGCTTGGAGAAGGCAGCGATGTTAAACTTAGATAAATTACCTTAAAATGGTTGCAATTATAATTAAAAAGGTGTAAAATATAGCAGAGTATAGAATAAAGGAGTTTTGTATTATGGACGAATTTGAAAACATAATGGGCAACGCAGGAGAATATATTGCTGTAAAGGCAAATGAAAACGGCGTGAGTATAATCGGCATAACAAGAGGAAAAGATACAAAATTCCATCACACCGAAAAACTGGATAAAGGCGAAGCTTACATCGCTCAGTTCACTGAAACTACATCCGCAATAAAAATAAGAGGAAATGCAGATTTGTACACCAAATTCGGTATTATTCATGTTGGTGAATAGATGACAGGAGCTGATTTTCAGTGTGGACCGTTATTCATATCGTACAGCAGGAAAACGATGCAAAGTACATTGCTGCACAGCTTGAAAATTGTGGAATTATAAGCAGAATAAAGCACTCCAATAAAGCTGTGGGAGAAGCCTCCTACGAAGTACTTGTCCCGGCTGCGGAGGTTCAGCAGGCACTAAGCATCATAATCGAATCAGAATTTTAAAAAATAATATGCAAACCGGATTTTCATAAACCCGTTATATGCGGAAAGGACGATTTAACAAATGAAGACAATCGGAGTATTGACAAGCGGCGGCGACGCACCCGGTATGAACGCCGCAATCAGAGCAGTAGTAAGAACAGCCAGATACTACGGAATAAAAGTCAAAGGAATAAGAAAAGGTTATAAAGGCCTTATCTATGGGGATATTTTCACTATGGAAACGGGTGATGTTTCCGACACGCTTCAAAGAGGCGGAACAATTCTTCAAACTGCAAGATGTGAAGAATTTAAAGATAATGACGGAATAGAAAAGGCTATAAAAACAGCTAAATATTTCGGTATTGACGGACTTGTGGTAATAGGCGGCGACGGTTCTTTCAGAGGTGCAAGAGACCTTTCGCTTGCAGGAATGCCCACCATCGGTATCCCCGGAACTATCGACAATGACATTCCGTATACAGAATACACCATAGGCTTTGACACCGCCGTAAACACGGCAAAAGACGCTATTGATAAAATAAGAGATACAGCCTCCAGCCATGAAAGATGTAATATTATACAGGTTATGGGCAGGAACTCGGGTTCAATAGCTCTTTCGGCAGGCATAGCAACGGGAGCGGAAGCAATTCTCGTACCGGAAATTCCTTATAACTTTGAAGAAGATGTACTTCGTCCCATAGATATAGGTAAAGCCAGAAACAAAACACATTTTATAATCGTTGTAGCTGAAGGTGTGGGCGGATGCGAAGATCTTAAGCGAAAGATAGAAGAAACCGCAGGTATAGAAACAAGGCTTAATACTCTGGGATATCTTCAAAGAGGCGGCAGCCCCACAGCTCAAGACAGACTTATCGCCAGCAGAATGGGTTCAAAAGCCGTTGAACTTTTGCGTGAAGGCATTGCCAACCGCATAATAGGAATAAAGAACAATCAAATATATGATATCGACATTGTAGAAGGTCTTGAGATAAAGGGCGAAGCTCCCACAGAGCTTGCTCAGCTTTCAAAAATCCTTTCTATATAAGCAGTCTGAAAGTAAGTGAATCGCTTTACATCATAAAAGTGTGCCGATTTAAAGGCACACTTTTATAATGCAGAAATGAGGTGTAAATATGGAAAGTAAAAGTAAATTCAGTATAGATATGTGCAACGGACCGCTTCTAAAGAAAATAATAGTTTTCGCACTGCCTCTTATGCTTTCCGGATGCCTGCAACTTTTATTTAATGCAGCTGATATGATAGTGGCAGGTCGTTTTGCAGGGAGCAATGCCTTGGGTGCAATCGGGTCCACGAGTTCTCTTATTCAATTGATAATAAACATTTTCCTGGGCATATCCACCGGTGTAAATGTACTTATAGCCATGTGTATAGGTGCCAATGATAAAAAGAATGCCTCAGAAGTTTCTCACACCGCAGTCGCATCAAGCATAATTCTCGGCATAGTGGTGGGAGTTTTAGGTATTTGCGCGGCAAGGCCCGCTCTTGAACTGATGAAATCACCGCCCGAAGTTATAGATAATGCAGTTTTATATATGCGAATATATTTTATAGGAACACCCATGAGTCTGCTCTATAATTTCGGCAGTGCCATACTCAGGGCAACCGGCGATACAAAACGCCCTCTGTATTATCTGACCCTTGCAGGAATAATAAACATTATAGCAAATCTTATTTTTGTTATAGTATTTCATTTAGATGTGGCAGGTGTTGCGTGGGCAACCATTATATCACAAACAATATCCGGACTGTTGGTATTGAGATGTCTTATGAAAACCGACGACTGCTACAAAATTATATTTAAAAAGCTGAAAATACATAAAGATAAATTCGTAAAAGTTTTAAAGATAGGCCTCCCTGCCGGAATACAAAGCGCACTGTTTTCCATTTCCAATGTAATCATACAAACATCGGTTAATACACTTGGTGCAGCAGCCGTAGCCGGAAGTGCTGCGGGCAGTAATTTAGAGGGATTTGCATATATCTCCATGAACAGCTTTCACCATACTGCAATGGCTTTTTCCGGGCAAAATGCCGGAGCCCAAAAATTTGACCGTATAAAAAAGGTATTTCTGCAATGCAGTATTCTGGTA
>URVP01000065.1 GCA_900551345.1 uncultured Eubacteriales bacterium | reverse complement strand
GTCCTTCGGAAAAGGCTATCCTTACCAGCAGAGTTATTGA
Organism: uncultured Eubacteriales bacterium; assembly: GCA_900551345.1. GTDB lineage: Bacteria > Bacillota > Clostridia > Monoglobales > UMGS1388 > UMGS1388. Next base: position 7,754 of record URVP01000065.1, on the reverse strand, counting down.
CAGACCCATGCGTCCGGGAAAAAACTTTGCGAAGGTGATATCGTTAGTGTAGATATAGGTGCTATACTTGACGGATTTCATGGTGATGCGGCTGCCACATATGGAGTCGGAACAATATCGACTGATGCGCAGGATTTGATTGATACTGCTAAGGCAGCATTTTTTGAAGGAATTCAATATGCTGTAGAGGGCAACAGATTATCTGATATATCTATTGCAATTCAAAAGTTTGTTGAGGACAGGGGTTATTCCGTTGTAAAGGATTATGTAGGCCATGGAATAGGTCGCAATATGCACGAAGACCCTGAAGTTCCCAATTATTATACCGGTCGTCGTGGGACCAGGCTATATGCCGGTATGGCTCTTGCGATTGAACCTATGATAAATGCGGGAGATGATGAAGTGGAAGTGCTTGATGACGGCTGGACGGTTGTAACAATCGACGGTTCACTCTCGGCACATTATGAAAACACTATTATCATTACCAAAAACGAACCTATTATCACTACATTGTTATAATTCAGACATGAGGTGACAAAAGTGGAAGCATCTGTTGGAGATGTAGTATATTCAAAAAACGGGCGTGACAAAGGAGTTTTCTTTGTGGTCATGTCTTTATCTGATGGATATGCATTTATCTCAAATGGCAGCAGCAGAAAATCGGATAAACCGAAAAAAAAGAAATTAAAACATCTGGAATTCGGATTTGGTCATTCGGAATATATTTCCGATAAAATCGCCAAAGGTGAAAAAATTACCAATACCGAACTTCGCAGAGAACTGCAGGAATATAATCTGCAGCATAACTGAAAGCTGCAGACGGTTATTGATTAAGGAGGGACAAAGTTTGGCTAAAGATGATGTTTTAGAACTGGAGGGCACAGTTGTTGAAGCTCTTCCTAATGCAATGTTCAAGGTTGAACTCGAAAACGGTCACCAGATTCTGGCACATATTTCAGGTAAGCTCAGAATGAATTTTATCAGAATATTGCCCGGTGACAAGGTTACTATTGAAATGTCACCCTACGATTTAACAAAAGGCAGAATTACCTGGAGAGCTAAATAATCGATATAAATATCGCGGAACTTTGTTTCCCTTTTCAATTATTTATATCTGTTAAAATTTTTTAATGGAGGTTTTGGTTATGAAAGTAAGACCGTCAGTTAAAAAAATTTGTGAAAAATGCAAAACCATTAAAAGAAAAGGTAAAATCATGGTTATATGCGAAAACCCCAAGCATAAGCAGAGACAGGGTTAATTCACAGATTTTTTATAAACTTACAAATTATTATCAGATTTTATAAATCAAACCGTGTATAATTATGGTTTGACAGGAGGTGTATTTATGGCAAGAATAGCGGGTGTTGATTTACCTAAAGAAAAGCGTATTGAGATCGGCCTGACTTACATTTTTGGCATTGGCAGAAGCAGTGCTTCAAAAATTATTGCCAAGACAGGTGTAAATCCTGATACAAGAGTTAAGGATCTCACAGAAGAAGATTTGTCAAAACTTCGTGAAGCAATTGACGCAGAATACACAGTAGAAGGTGATCTCCGCAGAGAGGTTGCTCTTGATATCAAGAGACTTCAGGAAATCGGCTGCTATCGCGGTATCCGTCACAGAAAAGGACTTCCTGTTCGTGGTCAGAGAACAAAGACCAACGCAAGAACAAGAAAAGGTCCCAAGAGAACTATTGCTAATAAGAAGAAATAATGTCCGCAAAGGAGGGCGAAGAATTTGGCAAAGACTGCTACAAAAAAAGTTACTCGTAAAAGAAGAGAGCGTAAAAATATTGAAAAAGGAGCAGCTCACATTCGCAGCAGCTTCAATAATACAATAGTGACAATTACTGATGTCAACGGTAACGCTGTTTCCTGGGCTAGCGCAGGCGGTTTAGGTTTCAGAGGTTCCAGAAAAAGCACTCCGTTTGCAGCGCAGATGGCTGCTGAAACCGCAGCGAAAGCAGCTATGGAACATGGTATGAAGACCGTTGAAGTTTATGTTAAAGGTCCCGGTGCTGGTCGTGAAGCAGCTATCCGTGCTTTGCAGGCAACAGGTCTTGAAGTAAACATGATTAAAGATGTTACGCCTATTCCTCATAACGGCTGCAGACCGCCGAAGAGAAGACGTGTTTGATTAAATATAGGAGGTGCTACAATAATGGCTAGATATACCGGCCCTGTTTGCCGTTTGTGCAGACGCGAGGGTACAAAGTTATTCTTAAAGGGCGAAAGATGCTACACCGATAAGTGCGGTATCAATAAAAGACAGTATGCCCCCGGTCAGCACGGTCAGGGCAGAAAGAAACTTTCTGAATATGGCTTGCAGCTTCGTGAAAAACAGAAAGCTAAGAGATATTATGGAATTCTCGAAAGCCAGTTCGCTAAATATTTTGAAATGGCTAACAAAAAATCCGGTATTACCGGTGATAACCTTCTCCAGATTCTTGAAAGCAGACTTGATAATGTTGCTTACAGACTGGGATTCGGTACTTCTCGTGCCGAGGCAAGACAGTTAGTTCTTCATGGTCATTTCACCGTAAACGGTAAAAAGGTTAACATCCCTTCTTATCTTGTAAAACCCGGTGATGTGATTGCACTTAAAGAAAAGAGCAGAAGTTCGGAGAAAATAAAGGCTGTTCTTGAAACAACCGCAAGCAGAACTGTTCCCAAGTGGCTTGAAATGGACAAAGACAACTACAGTGCAAAGGTTGTTGCTCTTGCACTCAGAGATGATATTGACCTTCCTATCGAAGAACATCTTATCGTCGAGTTGTACTCCAAGTAATATATAGCCCTCAACAAAAGATTTATTCGGGTAGTCTATTTTAATAGAAGAAGGAGGGTTTAAAATGATTGAAATTGAAAAACCAAAAATTGATTGTGTTGAAATGAGCGCTGACGGAAGATATGGTAAATTCGTTGTTGAACCTTTGGAAAGAGGTTACGGAATTACACTTGGTAATTCACTTCGCAGAATTATGCTTTCTTCCCTCCCCGGTGTAGCTGTCACTAGCGTAAAAATCGACGGAATTCTCCATGAATTTTCTACAATTCCCGGTGTTAAGGAAGATGTTACTGAAATTATCCTTAACATAAAGGAGCTTGCAGCTAAACTTCATTGTGAAGGCTCAAAAGTAGTATACATTGACGCAGATACCGAAGGTGAAATAACTGCCGGAGATATTAAGATAGATTCGGATGTTGAAATTCTTAATCCTGATCTGCATATTGCAACATTGGATACTGACGCTAGATTATATATGGAAATCACGCTTAATAAGGGCAGAGGATATGTTTCCGCCGAAAAAAATAAGGCTAACATGCAGCCTGCTGTTATTGGCATACTCCCTGTTGATTCAATCTATACACCGGTTGACAGAGTCAATTACACGGTTGAAAATACCCGTGTTGGTCAGATAACCGACTATGATAAGCTGACAATAGAGGTATGGACAAATGCTACAATTCACCCCGATGAAGCAATAAGCCTCGGTGCAAAGATTCTTAGTGAACACCTCAACTTGTTTGTTGATTTGTCAGATGAAGCCCGTAATACAGAAGTAATGATTGAAAAGGGCGACACAAACATTGAAAAAATTCTTGAAATGACCATTGAAGAGCTCGATCTTTCGGTTCGTTCTTATAACTGCCTTAAGAGAGCTGGTATCAATACAGTTCAGGATTTAGCAAACAAAACCGAGGAAGATATGATGAAAGTTCGCAACCTCGGAAGAAAATCTCTTGAAGAGGTTATTCAGAAGCTTGAAGCTCTCGGTTTAAGTCTTAGTTCCGAAGAAGAGTAATCAAGTTGCTGAAAAGTCCATAAATATAGGAGGAGAAATCGATGCCTACAAATCGTAAACTCGGTGTTCGCAGCGACATCAGAAGAGCAATGCTTCGTAATCTTACCACCTCCTTCCTTGAAACAGGCAGAATTGAAACTACTGTGTCAAGAGCAAAGGAAGTAAGAAGTGTTGCAGAAAAAATGATCACGCTTGGCAAAAAGAACACTCTTGCAAGCCGCAGACAGGCTCTTTCTTATATAACTAAGGAAGATGTTGTAAAAAAACTGTTCGATGAAATAGCTCCAAAATACGCTGAAAGAAACGGCGGATATACAAGAGTTATACGCATAGGTGCAAGACGCGGCGACGCTGCTGAAATGGCAGTTCTTGAATTGGTATAAGCACTCTAAAATATTTTCGTAATAAAAGTTACAATTTTATACTGCTAAGCACTCAAAATATTAAAGAAATGTTACTAAAAACCTATCGTAAAAGCCTAAAATTACAAGGCTTTTACGGTGGGTTACAGCAAATTTACAGTTTCTTTACATTGCAGAGCAGTACTTGACGAGTGCTTACTTAGGTGGTATAATCATTACATCATCAGGATGGATCTTAGTCTACCCTATAGACTGAATTCATTAGGATGAAGCACTACGGTGCTTTAAACGCAGCAAAAAAATATATTAATATAAGGAGGACTAAACAATGAAAAGTCTTAAAAGAGTATTTGCTTTAGCAGTTGTTTTTGCTATGGTATTGAGCTCAATGCCCATGGTAATGGCTGCTACAACCTTTGAAGATGTAACAGGTGCTGACCAGAATGTAGTTGGTACATTGGTTGGACTTAACATCATCACAGGTTACGACGAAGACGGCACAATGTTATTTAAGGGCGACCAGACAATAACAAGAGCCGAGTTTGCAACAATCGTTTGCAGACTTATAGGAATGGGTGACGCTGCTGCTTCTCAGAGAAACACAGATTTCGCCGATGTTCCTTCAACACACTGGGCATCAGGTTATATCCAGACTGCTGCTGATACAAACGGTATCATCAACGGTTATGGTGATGGAAACTTCGGTCCTGAAGACAATGTTACATACGAACAGGCTGTTAAGATGATCGTTTGTGCACTTGGCTATCAGACAAAAGCTGAAGAAGAAGGTACATATCCCGCTGGTTACATTTTTGTAGCTAGAACAATCGGTCTTACAGACGGTGTTACAGGTACAGTTGGTCAGGAAGCTTCAAGAATGACAGTTGCTAAGCTTCTCTACAACTCACTTAGCACACCTCTTATGCAGAAGATCGTTTCTGGTACAACATCTTCTTACTATGGTATCTTCGATGGTGAAGAATACACTCCCAAGAAGACAGTACTCAGCGAATACCTTGGCGCTGTTAAAGTAACAGGTATTCTTTCAAACACATCTATTTCATCTGAAAGCCTCAGAGAAGATCAGGTTCAGATTGATATCGATGACAACTTCGGTTCAAGAGTAACAACTTCTAATAAGGCATACGCTGAAGGTGAAACAATCACATGCTATGTTGGTGATACAACAGCAAAATCTCTTCTTGGTAAGAGAGTAGAAGCTTATCTTACATTCGAGACTAGCGCAAACAACGATCCTACAGTTCTTGCTATTTTCGAAAACATGAACGAGAATAAGAAGCTTTCCGTTGAAGCTGATGACATTATTGAAATGAAAGCAGTTGACGGTGCTTATTCTTTAAAATACTGGACAGATAAAGACAACAACAAATCAACTACCGTATATGTTAAAGATACAGCTGATTACTATGTAAACGGAGCTAAAGATGCGTCCTTTACTACTACAAAACTTGCTCAGGCTGTAGATTCAAAGAACAATCCCGATGATTCTTTTGATCAGGATTATCAGAATGCAATCGATAGAATAGCTGAAATTCTCGATTCTAAGTACACAGTAATTGATTTCTCTCTTGTTGGCAAAGCAACAGGTAGCTATGATTATGACTACGCATTCATCAATATTTACGATAACTTTGTAGTTGACAGTATTGATGAAACAGCAGAAAAAATCTACCAGGGTCTTGATACAGACTGTACAATCGGTGAGATTGACTACAGCGAAGATGCTGAGTATGAGCTTTCACTTGTTGATGTTAACGGTGAAGCTGTAGCTGCAACAGATCTTACAGAGTATGATGTACTTACAATGCAGCTTAACCCCTATGATTACACTTCTGCAAGTGATATCAAAGCTGTAAGCGCAGTTCTTGTACAGGAAAGCGTAGAAGGTACAGTTACTGAAAAGAACGATGTAGAGCTTGAATACTATATTGATGACGAACCTTATGATATGGATCCTTCATCTACTGTTAAGCTTGAAATCGGTGATTCCGGTGTATTCTACCTTGATGCAAATGGTAACATCGTAGCTTTCAGCCTTGAAACATCAAAGGCTAGCAACTATGCTGTAATCGTTAAGGCTGCAAAAACTAATAATATTGAAGAGGCTGTCCAGGTTAGAATGTTCACATCTGAAGGTGCTCTTGAAACTAAAAACCTTGCTGATAAAGTAAGAGTGCTTAAGTATGGTGAAAAGACTGAGTCTAAAGACGATACTGCAGTATGGTCAGATCTTCTCAATTCAGGTTCTATTTCCAGTCCTATTGTATGCTCATATACACTTAACTCAGCAGGAGAGGTTAATTCTATCTCTGTAGCTGATAAGGCTGTTAACTATGCAGCTGCTGAAAAGAGTTCAGCTCTTGTAGCTAATGAACTTAACGAAGATGGTGAAGTTCAGGCTGAGAATATGGAAATCAAGAGAATCAAAGCAGGTAGCACCTATTATATGGATGCAAATACAAAAGTTATCGCTATGGAAAAAGATAGCAGCGTATTTACAAATCCTGTAGTTGATAATTTTGAAGCTTATACAGCTGACAGCTTTACTGCAGATCAGGACTTCAATGCAATTTCAATATTTGATACTGATTCAAATAGATATGCAGGTTTCGTATTTATTTACGATGCTGATATCAGCCTTACATCTGATGCTGTAGACCTTGCAATGGTTAAAGCTGTAAACGATGTAAATGATTCAGAAGGTAATCCTACAAGCAAGATTTCAGCTATTAACAGAGACGGTGCAACAAGTGCTGTTGTAGCAGCTGATTATAACAATTATGACCTTGTAGCCGGTGAAGTTTACTATGCTAAATCTGCAAATTCTAACGGTGAACTCAGAAATCTTGTTCAGGTAACTGAAAAGGTTGATGGTGTATTCCAGCTTACAGAAGACTTCAAGGATATTTACGATGCAACTAAGGATGATTCTGATTCAACATATTACTTCGGTAAGGTTACAAATAAGACAAAGAACACAATTGAGTTCTACAACATTCTTGAAGGCGAAGAAGAAGCTCTTCTTATTCCTAACACAACCAATGTAATGGTATATGATGAGAGCAGATCAAGCTCAAACAAAGTAACTTCAGCATCTCCTGCTTACATGACATTTGCTACAAGACCTGTTTATGCTGAAGATGATGTAGATCAAGAGAACCCCATCTACAAGCCCTCAGCTACTGGTATTGAATCATATGTTGTTCTTGTAAGAGAATACAATGGTCAGTATGTTGATGTAGTATTCTACTGCTATACAAGCGATGTAACTGTTGAATTACCTGACAGTACTAGCAGCACAGTAGAAACTGCAACAACTGTAGAAGATGCAGTTGTAGATGTTGATAAGATTAAAGAAGACGATGTTATTGCTGAATAATCAGCGATAAATAAAGTGTTTAATCTTACTGGTTAACAACAAATAAAAGCGGTACGCTTATGCGTACCGCTTTTTGTGTTAAAAGCTATACACTAAGATTTTGTGGTAAGTGGGAAGAGTTAAATAAAAAGGCTCTTTGTCAATAGTTGGGGTAAAGAGTTAAAACGGAATTTTAATACAAGCAG
>URVP01000064.1 GCA_900551345.1 uncultured Eubacteriales bacterium | reverse complement strand
GTCTGACAGCATCTTGCGGCGGCAAAAGTCTGATAGGGGGCAGTCTTAAATACATTTCGCAAACAGCAGATATTTCCAAACAAACACAGGACAAAATAAAAGAACTTGCCTCTCAGGGAAAAACGCCTCTGCTATTTGCTTATGACAACAATCTTATGGGTATTATCGCTGTAGCAGATGTTATAAAGGAGGACAGTCCCGAAGCAATACGCCAATTGCAGAATATGGGCATAAAAGTAGTTATGCTTACCGGTGACAACGAATACACAGCAAAAGCCATAGCAGAGCAGGCGGCAGTTGACGAAGTTGTGGCAGGAGTGCTCCCCGACGGAAAAGAAGCGGTTATACAGCGGCTTAAAAAGCAGGGCAGAGTAGCCATGGTAGGCGACGGTATAAACGATGCCCCCGCACTTACAAGTGCCGACATAGGTATTGCCATAGGTGCCGGTACAGATGTTGCCATTGACGCCGCAGATGTGGTGCTTATGAACAGCAGCCTTTCAGATGCGGCGGCTGCCATAAGGCTGAGCCGCCGAACCTTAACCAACATTCACGAAAACCTTTTCTGGGCATTTATTTACAATGTAATCGGCATACCGATTGCCGCCGGACTGTTTATACACTCCTTCGGCTGGGAGCTTAATCCCATGTTTGCCGCAGCCGCAATGAGCCTTTCCAGTTTCTGCGTTGTCACAAACGCACTAAGGCTTAATTTTGCGGATATTCACAATTCAAAACACGACCATAAACATAAAACAAAAGTAAAGGAGAAGATTAATATGCAAAAAACAATTAAAATTGAAGGTATGATGTGCTCCCACTGCGAAGGCAGAGTTAAAAAAGCTTTGGAATCGCTTGACGGAGTTGAAAGCGCACTTGTAAGCCACGAAAACGGAACGGCAACGGTGGAGCTTAAAGAAGCGGTATCGGACGAAGTTCTTAAAACCACTGTTGAAATCGAAGGCTACAGCGTAACGGGTATTAATTAAATATACCCAAAGCCGAATAAAAAAACAGGCATATTTCTCACTTGTCAGGTGAGGGATACGCCTGTTTTATTTATATTTTATTCCATATCTTTATTTTTGTTTTTCGCCATACAAATAAGCTGAGTCATTGTTCCCATGGGACAATATACACACCAGCTTCGGGGTTTAAACAGAATCATTGTTACAAAGCCCAATACCGATGAGGTAAGCATTACACCGTAAAAACCGAAAGCAAATTGTGCCGCTCCGGGGTGAATGATTGTTCCGTGATAAGCCCAATGCCAGGGAAGTTTGAATGTCCACAGCAAAGTAACCGCTTGTTTTAAGCTTGCTGTTCCGGCAAACACCAGATAAGTATTCCAAAGCATTACAAAAAACATGATAAAAAAGAAAATCAGAAAACCGTATCGGAAATACCTGCTTTTCATCCAACGGGGAATATCCTTTTTTCTTGACAAACCAAACCGTCCGCCCAAAACTTCAAAAAGCTGTCCCCGTCCGCAATATCTGTTACAGTAGCCTTTGGTGCCTTGCGATATGGAAATAATAAGAGGGATAAAGAAGCACAAAAGACCCAGCCACGCAAACATAATATTGAAAAACCCCAGTATAAGGTAGGTTAAAGTTAAAATCCACAGATAATCATACCAATGTTTTTTCATGCTTCTAACTCCCGTATTTCAATTACCGATGCAGGGCATTCTTTGGCACACTTTCCGCATCCCACACATTTATCGCTTATTACCGCCCTGATTCCGTGCCAAACCGAAACGGCCGACAAAGGACATACCTTTACGCAGCAGCCGCAAGCAACACACAGGTCTTTATCCACAAACGCTTTTCGTCTTTTTCTTATTTTCGATTCCATACAAAACCTCCAAGCATATTTGTTATCATCTTATCATATACCAATTAATGTTTCAGTGACAAAATCACACGGCATTTATACAACTCCAAAAGTACATACTTAAAAATTATATGCCGCAAAAGTACCCGATTTGCCTGTAATATGACAAATTTATATGTCCGGCGCCTGTTAAAAAACTTCTTTTTTTATTCAAACAAAACAGTATTTTTGTTATTCAAGCGTATCCTCACCTTCATTTTTAAGGATTATATCATTTTTGCCTTTGCTATAAATCGATCCGTATACTCGGACAATCCGAGGTATATATAAATGCAATTGAAAACGGCAAATCTAACCCCTCTGTTCAGATGTTAAAATATATCTGTGAAGAATTGGGGTATCTATGAAAGACTTTTTTGATACGGAGAATGAATTTCCCGACTTGATAAAAGATATTGTAAAAGAAGCAAAAAGACTGGACAGAAAATCTCTTGAAGGCATTTTAACCGTTATGAAAAACAATATATAATTATTAAATTAAAAACAGGAACTTTACGGATTACACAGAAGTGCACTCAAATACATTGAATTTTATCTTCCGTTTCACCATCGTTATAAATTCAAAAAGAAAAGCATATTCGGTAAAACGGGTGATAATGATTCTAAAAGAACCATAAACCAAAAGCCGAATATGCTCTGTATATTTTTATAAAACTTTACTTATTTAACATGTTTACTGTGAATCTGAATTTCGTATCTTCATCGTACCACATGGGGAAATTGGTATTCCAAATATTATTGTACAGATTGAAATATAAATCTTTATTGCGTACATTCATGTCATAATTTAAAAGATTTCTGCCAAAGGGAGCAGCAAGAGCTGCATCATAAGAAATTATTTCAAATTCCTCATTTTTAACCCTGTCCCATATTCCGTGAAGAAAAGGATTCCCCAGGCTTTCGTCAGGGTCTATGTACACACCAAGTTTTTTGAGCAGCCAGTTTTCGCTGCCGGTATTTTTAAATTTAATCCAAAATGCTTCGGGCATTCTGTTTTTCTTCTTTCCGAACCATTTAAACTCATAATCACCACCGGTACGCTCAACGAGAAAATACGGCAAGCCGCACATACGGGCAATATCACTGTCAAACTCCAGCTTATATATCCTGCTTTCGCCCTTTTTCCACATTTCAACGGGCTTGGCTGTATATGTCCCGCCGCTATAGCCGGACAGTCCTACTTTTGTAAAATCACACATTGCCCATTCATCCAAGCATTGCATATACTGACGGGCATATCTTTCATAATCCTTATTATCAAAAAGCTGATAGCTTATTTCAAAGTCCGGCTCTTCAATTTCCGCCTGAATACATCCGTCAAAACAAGGCATTGCAACCTCAATATTCTTTTCCAAATCTTCTCCCATTGCCTCATACGCTTTATATACATACTCACGCTGCTGCTGCCATGACTTCTCCATAGCACGGCAATCATCACTGTCTTTAATCTTTTCAAAATCTTTCAAAGAATAATCCGTATCGTTATGGAAATAGGTCTTTAAATCAAGTCCCCATGTGTGTTCAGGAACGGGCAAAAGGCTGTCGGACAAATCATATTTAACTGAGCCGTCTTTATGAATCTTCCTTAAAAGAGAACGGTACAAGCTCATCTTTTTAGGGTCAGTTCCCCCTCCGTGAATCCACGAGTCGCCTATTTCCTTGTCAATTGTGGGGAGCTTGTCCGCAAAATCAGCAATATATTCCGCTACATTATTAAGGTTTGAAGCAATAAGCTTTGCACCGGGGTATTTACTTCTAAGCGATGCATATACTTCCTCCACGCTTTTTTTGTCCTGTGGTCCGAAGTTGTCTGCCGTATGTGCAAAGCAAACGCCTATATCGCCAATCTGAAAGAAGTCGCCGTATCCTCCGCCGTTATACATGGTTACAACGCTGTCATCGCCGCATTTCCAGTTAAAAATCTCAGGAACATCAGGAACGGGAGTTGCAGGATTGACGCCGATATGCAGCAGCTTCACCCCCGCCTTTGACAAAAAGTGAACAAGACCCTTGGTATGTCCGGGCACATCTGACATTTTTGCCGCAATCGTTTTTTTATTGAATCTTTTATCAAGCTGACCGGACAAAGACATAGCATACTCCATCAGTTCCTCACTCATCAATTCGGTATGCGTGGTAAATGGAAGTGCGTGCCAGCATATAAGACCGTCTTTTATTGCCTTTTCTAATGTACCGTCATCATGTTTTAATGCTTCGTATATAATCCAAGAACCAACAGTCCATATAAAAGGAGTTTCCGTATCCTTTAATTCATATGCCAGACTTACAGCTTTGGGGATATAATCGTTTATGTATTTATCCTTTATTATATCGGAAAAATCGGTAAATCCCAGATCCAAATGTGTCTTAAAAATTATATGTATATCCATAACAACCTGCTATCCTTTCATTTACATTTCATAAGCATTTGTAAACTGCGTCATTTGATCGTTCCATACAAGTATTTTTACCTTATTGCCTTTGCCTGCCTGCTTTTGAATATCCGGCAAGGAGTATTTTTTACTGCCCACAGATACTACTGTATCAGCCGCACTTATACCACAAAGTTTATTATCATCATAAAGAGCCAAATACAGTGTAACGGGAATATCTGCCTCCGAATTATTGGACAGCGTAATTTCTGCTGACAAAATGCCTTGCTGCAGCAACATGTTCTGCGAATCAACCGGGGTTTCGTCTATCAAAATACTACAATCAATTATATTAACGCTTTGGGTCTGCATCAGATAAAGCTCTGCTTCATACCATAAATCAGACGGCAGTGTGATGCTTCCGTCGGACTGCTGCTCAAGGTCGATTTCCTCCAAGCTGCCTCTTGTAGTTTTCATAACCCATTTATTGATTCCCTTGACGGATTTTTTCAGTCCGGTTATCGTTATTGGCATAGCAGTATCATTATTGCCTGAGTCAAGCGCCGTTTTGGATATAACTATGTTTTCGCTTTCAGAAAGGATATTGCCGTCATTTGAAGTCATCATTACGGTGGCAAATCCGCTGTCATTGCCAAGCTCCAGTCTGCCAAGCATACGAGGAGTTTCTCCGTTTAAAAAGCCGCTGAATCCTTCTGCATAATCGCTGGAAAAGGACAACTGTCTGTTTATCATATCTTTTGCTATCTGTCCGGTATCACTGATTAAAACACTGCCTCCCGGAGAATAAATCATTTCTTCTGCAAGTGAAAGAGACGCATCTGTTTCCCCGAATTGTTTTTTTATACTGTGCATCGACTGCCAGCCGGGTTCAATCTGATATTTGCCGGCCATAAGCTCATCATAATAGCCGGCATAATAAGGCTCGTCAACCACTATGGTAAAAGGATATACGCTTTGTGCAACATATCCGTTTTTATAAATAATTCCGCCGGTTCTTAAATGGTCCAAAAATACCGAATCCTTAATAAGACTGCCTATTCGGTCATCTTCGTCCGGGTTCCTTGACTCATCTGCCGCCCAACCGTCATCTCCGATGCTCATTGAACCGTGAGTAAGAGCAAAATACTCTATGCCCGAATAATTGTTAAAACTTCCGTAGACGCTGCCGTTAAATGTAAGCATAGACCTGTATAGGTCCTGATTATCGGATGCTTCAGAAATATTATATTCCCCTATAAAGTACGGCTTGCCGTTGGGTGCATAAGCAGATAAATCCGAAAATGTATCACTAAGCGAGTCAAAAATCATAGGATTTGAATAATTGTGATTCTCAATAAAATCATTATTTTCAAAATTCATTGAAGTGGCATTTTCACCCCTCCAAAGATTTGAAAATGCAACGGGCTTATCACAACCTATATCATTTTTTATAAAATCCTTCATGGTATTTATGTAATCTTCATCCAGCTTTCGCAAAAATTCAGCCCTTATTTCAATCTGCTGCTGAGTCAAGGGTGAATACAAATCAAAATATTCTTTATTATTTTCGTTTAAAAAAGCTTCCCACTTGCCGTACAGCTTATTTTTAAAATATTCAAGTCCGGGTTTATCGTTAAAAGTATTTCCGCATACGATGGCATATTCAGACGAGGTTTCGTTTGTAAGCTCAATTGTCAGCAAATACGGATCATCTTTATACGCATAACCGCTGTACGGATTTATATGATTTAAAAAGTACTCTGCAAATTCTTTATTTATCGCAAGTGCACGCTCATCTATCATTGGAAGCAGCTTTTTTAAATCAATTGCTGTTTTCCAGTCCAGTTTATTCAGCTCGGATATAGCACTCGCCCACTGGATTGCGTCCGAACCGCTGATTATGGAATTATCTCCCGGCATATAACCTCTTGACGATTCGATCGAGAAGTTAAAATATATATCTTCCTGTGCCAATTGATTATTAAAATAATCGAATCTGTCCCATGCAGTTAAGTTCATATTTCGGCTGCTGCCTGACGCATAATCCGCCAAACTTGCAGGAGCATCACCCCAGTTCCAATCGGTGCTGTTACGCAGATTGTGATGATGCCTTACCAGATTGATTTCAGAAGAGGCAAGGTTTTGGGCAAGGTTTTCGGAAACGGTGTGTGATGGATAAAAAGAGGCAACATTAACGCCCCAAAAGCGTACTATTCTACCCTCGCTGTCTACAAAATTTTCACCGTCAATACTCAGCTCTCCGCTTGCATCTGCATATTCTGCCGGCTCATCGCTTTCACACACATATGACATACTTGAAAGCAATGTATGTGCCGAATTGCTAAATGCAGGGAAAGCAATTTTTACATATTTTGCACGATTTGGTTTTGCCTCAAAACGGCTCACCTTCCACCCCGAAGACTGAGAAGAACTGCTCACCGAAGTATCCAAAGATGTGTATTCGCCACTTGCTGCGGCGGATTCGTAAATATAAAAACTGCCTGACAAATCGTTATAATGTTCGGCTGTAACGCTCATCGAAATAATATTTGTACTGTCAGGCGCCTTTATAATTATATAACATTCTCCTTCAGCCGCTGCCGATACAGAGGGCTGTATAACGCTTTCATCTTCCAAACCTTCCGCTATGGCAGTTTTTACTTTATTGCTTTCAACTATGTTTGTTTCATCGCCTGATAAATACTTAGCCTCGTCAATTACTGCCCTTCTTATATAATTGCCCGATACGGGTACATTTTCGCTTTCTCCCACTTCACCCGTGGGTGAAGTTGTCCAGCTGAAAGAAAAGGAACTTACCATCATCTTCCAGTTTTCCGAGTCTTTGGGAAACACAATTTTTACATACTTCATTCCCACAGGAACAACAGAAGCTGTATAAGTATTTTTTGCAAATCCGCCGTGGCCGCTTTGTGCTGCGGAAAGGCTCACCGTAAGCGGTAAATATGTCTGATTGTCTGCGGATATGTATATACTGTAATCCTCTTTAACCTGGTCATACTTATATGTACATACCGAAAGATAGCTGAAATAGGCATTTTGCGGTGTCTGAATTGTAACATAAGTATCTGAGCCGCTGCTTGCCCCATTCATGCCGAAAAATGTTTTATCGTCAAATTCCCCCCAGCTCTGTGCCGAAAGATTGCCGCTTTCTTTTATATTTTGATTTGTTTGCGGATTTATGTCCCGGGCATCATCAAATATATACCCGGTTTGTATCTTTTCTTCATCTTGGTAAGCAGCCGCTGACCAATCCGCACCGCAAGGAAGAAAAGTATTGCACAGTATAATAAACAAACACACAAATATCATTAATCTTTGTTTCAAACTTAACATCCTCTCAAAAAACTGATACCTTTTCATGTCTTTATAACATTTTATCATATATAAAGTAAATATCAATAAATTATTTTGTTGTTAGTTGCACAAATTAGTTCAATATACGGTTTACATGTGGGCAATATTATCAACCTAACAGCAAAATTATCTATTTACAACCCGTCCATTAATTTTATAAAATAAATACGGGAGTGATAATATGAAAAAATCTTTTGAAGATTGCTATGTTAA
>URVP01000063.1 GCA_900551345.1 uncultured Eubacteriales bacterium | reverse complement strand
GTCAAACAGAACATAACTGTCCGTTGTTTCAAAATATTCAAGGTGAACCTGCTTGTATCTTTGCCGGGCGTCATTTTCAGGCTCCGAGGTTTTAAGATATTCAAAGCAAAGCTCTTTTAAATCGCCGCCCCCTCCCGCCAAAAATGAGGGAAGCCTGCCGTGACGGGTAGAAGATAAAAAGTCCAGTTTAAGCAAATCTGCCGTGCGGGGGCGGGGTGCAAAGCTGTACAGGGTCTCATACAGCTTGTCCGCCGATGGAGGAGATTTAAAAGAGGCAAAATCGCTGAGCTTTTCATAAAATTCAAAGGGACTTCCCTCTACAAGATAATCAAGCGTATAAGAAAAGCGCCCCGAATTATAGTATCTGTCAAAGGTTTCTTCTATTTTTTTAAGGCGTATAAGCTCGGCAGGAGAGATATACTTATTGCCCGTAACCTCATAGGGAACAAAACGCATAAACTTAAATTCATGCTCCTCCTCTTCTCTTAATCTGCTGCCTTTTAAAAGTTTGAGAAAACCCAGCTGCAAATTATGAGGCTTAACACTGTACACGGTGTCAAAGGAATTTTTAAAGGAGTTATAATCCTCATAGGGCAGACCTGCAATCAAGTCAAGGTGGAGGTGTATGTTTCCCTTTTCCATAATGCGGCGTGAATTTTCGATTACCCGGTTTAAATCGGTTTTGCGGCTAACCGCCTGTATTGTGCGGCTGTTCATGGACTGAACCCCTGCTTCGAGCTGTACCTTTCCCGGCGGAAGGCTGCCCAAAAGCTCAATAAGCTCATCGGTCAAAAGATCCGCCGCAACCTCAAAATGCAGGTTTACATCCCCGGTGTTATCTCTCAGCCATTTTATAAATTTTACGGTATATGCCGGGTCACAGTTAAAAGTTCTGTCCACAAACTTAATCTGTTTTACTCCGCTGTCGCAGATTTTCTTAATATCACTTTTTATTCTCTCAAACGAAAAACGCCGTACACCTTTAAAAGATGAAGAAAGGCAATAACCGCAGTTAAACGGACAGCCTCTGGACGCCTCATAATAAACCGTACCGTAAGGCACGGCAGAAAGCATCTCATCCGTATAAGGTGTATTTATATCGTCAAGATTGGGGATAAGCTGATATTTACCTTCCCTGATTCCGTCCGATGTACGGCAGGTTATCCCCTCCGCTCTGTCATTTCCGCAAATAAGACGGCTGAAAGCCTCCTCCCCCTCTCCGCAGATTATATAATCTATAAAGGGGTATTTTTCAAGCATACTCACGCTGTCATAAGAAACCTCAGGGCCGCCGAGAATTATGGTTATATGAGGATTTGCATCCTTTAGCATACTTGCAAGCTTTAAAACCGTTTCTATGTTCCAGATATAGCAGGAAAAAGCAATATTATCACAGCCGCAATCGGATATTTCACGGTACAGCGAATCAATCGGTTCGTTAACCGTCCGCTCAAGCACCCGGCAGGGAGAAGGGCAGTTGGCTTTAAGATACCAAACCGAAAGGGCTGTGTGTATGTATTTTGAATTTAGGGCAACAATTAAAGTATTCATAAGCAAATTATATCATTATATTAAATCTTTTAAAATATATATTTGATATTTTAATAAAAATGTTATATAATAATCATAAAGGCAAAGAATGCCAAATTTTTTAAATATAAACCGGGAGCTGACCTATATGTTTTGTTTAAATGAAAACGGCTATACAGCCACCAAAAACAAACACAACGAAAAGATAATGGAATTTTCAAAAGGATATATTGACTTTCTTAACAAAGCCAAAACAGAAAGAGAAGCTACAGCGTACTGCGTTAAGCTTCTTGAAGAATGCGGATTTAAAGCGATTGACGAAAACACACAACTAAAAAGCGGCGACCGCATTTATAAAGTAAACAGAGGCAAAAATGTATATGCCGCAGTTATCGGCAAACAGCCCATGGACAAGGGCATAAATCTGGTTGCGGCACATATCGACTCACCCAGACTGGACTTAAAGCAGAATCCTTTATATGAAGATTTGGAATTTGCAATGCTTCGCACCCATTATTACGGGGGCATAAAAAAATATCAATGGACTACCATACCTCTTGCACTTCACGGTGTTATAATGCGCCGTGACGGAAGCAAGCTTGAACTTAATTTGGGCGAAGACGAAAACGACCCTATTTTTACCATATCTGACCTGCTGCCCCACCTTGCCAAAGGCGACAAAAAGATGAGCGAAGTAATTTTAGGTGAAAACCTTACGGTAATTGCAGGAAGTATTCCGTCTGACAGTGAAAAAGACAAGGCTAAAAATGCAGTTCTTACTCTGCTTAAAGAAAAATACGGTATAGAGGACGAGGACTTTATCAGTGCCGAGCTTACTCTTGTTCCCGCATTCAAAGCCCGTGATGTGGGCTTTGACAGAAGCATAATTGCAGGCTACGGTCAGGACGACAGAGTTTGTGCATACACAGCAGTTAAAGCAATTGCAGATATGGAAACCCCCGAAAAAACCGCCGTTGTAATGCTTGCAGATAAAGAAGAGATTGGCAGTATGGGCAGCACCGGTATGATGTCACGCTTTTTTGAAGATACCACAGCTGACATTTGCAATCTTACATCAGAGGATTACAGCGACCTTATGCTCCGCAGATGCTTTGCAAACTCCACATGCCTTTCCGCAGATGTAGGCGCTGCAATGGACCCCAACTATAAAGAGGTACAGGAAGCGTCCAACGCACCCAAATTTAACCACGGTCTTATGCTTACAAAATATACCGGAGCAAGGGGCAAATCAGGCTCCAACGACGCTGATGCAGAGCTTGTTTCAAAAATAAGAAATCTGTTCAACGAAAATGATGTTGCTTGGCAGATAGGAGAGCTGGGCAAGGTAGACCAGGGCGGCGGCGGAACGGTAGCACAGTTTATAGCAAACCTCAACATTGAAACCATTGACTGCGGCGTACCGCTTTTGAGTATGCACTCACCATTTGAAACGGCGTCAAAATTTGATGTATATATGGCATACAAAGGCTACAAGGCATTTATGGAAAAGTGCAGATAATGTAACAAACAGGGGCGGTTTGGTACGGTAACACCAAACCGCCTTTATTATTTCTACATAAACAAACATTTTCTTGACATAATACCCGTCGAGTGGTAAAATGTATTCAGTTTACTAAAAATTGATTTGTTTGTTCGGAAAGGGCGACAGGTTAATGAGCGAAAGCAATTTAAATAAAAATAATATTTTTAAATCAGGCGCAGATAAAATAAAGCGTTTTTTTCTTTTGCGAAAGGCTGAAAAAAACGCCCGTCCCATCGAGACGCGGCTTAATGATACGATTACACTTTGCAATAGATTCCGGTGCAGCGTTCCACGCATGCTGGTTTTTGAAAAGTTCCTTTTTTGGTTCTTTGCGGCGCTGCCTCTTATAATGGCGGATCTTTCTTTAGGATACATCGACCCGATTGAAATGAATGCAACCAACATAAAATATATGTCATACTATACCGTTGTACCCACACTGTTTACAATTTTCTGGGTAGCGATTATGGTATATTTTTGCTGGTCAATTCTGCCCAAAACCATAGGCAAAATTTTGTATGTTATTCTTTGCGGTATATGGGGCGTTTGGCTGTTTGCCAACTATATAAGCTACTGCATATTCGGGCGTTTTCTCCTGTTTAAAAGCATTTTCCTGGCAGGGGAAGGTATGGACTATCTTGAGGTTATTCCCCAGTATATAACATATAATGTTGTTAAATTTATTATCGTATATCTTATAGCCATCCTTCTTGCATGCCGTATTTGGGAAAGGCCTAAATTCAATAAAAAATATACACGGCCGCTGCTTATTTTAATACCCATTTTGGGACTTATCGGCGTTGAAATCTTTATGCGCGTAAGGACAAACATGGATAAAAATGCAGGGCAATGGAAGCTGTGGGACAGACCTACTCTTATTTATGAAGTGTTTACCGACTCTAACAAATCCATAAATGTAGCAGGATTTTACCAGTACACTTTTAAAAGCATGTACCGAATGGCTGCAAGCGCCAACGAGTTCACCCAGGAGGATATACAAGCAGTCCGGGATTATTTTGACAGCAAAACCGTTTCGGAAAATGAAATGACGGGGCTTTTCAAGGGCAAAAATGTTATCGTTGTACTTATGGAAAGTATGGACGACTGGCTTATTGACGAAAAGTACACACCTACCATTAAATACATGATGGACACGGGAATTAACTTTACCAACCACTATATGCCCTGCTGGGGTACGGGATATACATTTAATTCCGAATTTGCCGTAAACACAGGATTTAACTGCCCGTCAACAGAAGTTTCGGCATCGGCATATCCAAATAACTATTTCCCCTCCTCCCTTGCAAGAACCATGATTAAGGCGGGGTACAGTGCAAAATCTTTGCACTTTAACTCACCCACATTTTATAACAGAGGAGTTATTCATCCCAAAACATTCGGATATGAAGAATATATTTCATATCTTGATTACATGGATGCGGAAACATACAGCCAGGACAGCTTAAATATGCTCAATGACGATATATTCAATGCTGCCATTCGAAACGGAGAGCAGCCTTTTATGAATTACATGATGACATACTCGGCACATCTTCCCTACTATTATCGTGAAGATGACCCAAGAATCAACGGCATCCTTGACAGATACCCGGAACTCTACGATGAATCACTCACCGAAGAGGAAGCAAACGCAAGAGTTATGGCTCATGATACGGACGAATTCTTCCGTATACTTATTGAAAGGCTTGACCAAGCGGGAATTTTAGAAAACACCGTTATTATTGGTTTTACAGACCATTACTCATACGGTCTTACAGACCAGGAGCTTGTAAAACAGCTTAACGAAAACATCGGCAATACTGTTATGGAGCAGGTACCCTTCTTTATCTGGTCGCCGGGCGGTCCCGATATTGAAGTTACCAAACCCACGGGAGCGCTTAATATCATGCCCACCATAAAAAACATTATGGGCGTTGAGTGTGATGTGTATTCTATGGGAGAAGACGCTTTTGACCCCAATTATACGGGATTTGTATATTTCCCAAACGGCTCATGGATTACCGACAGAATGTATTATTCGGCTGACCCGTCATCGGATACGGAATATACCCCGGAGGAAATGGAGTATATAAACCAAATAAACACCAGGATACACAATGAAATGAATGTAAACGATATAGTCGTCAAATCAGACTTTTTCAACAATTATATGGATTAGTCTTTATGAGTAAATAAAACTAAATAAAGATTTTTTAAACAATATGAAAGGCTGCCGCAAAAAGCGACAGCCTTTTTTTAACAACCTGTGTTAAAAACTTTTTATCTGCAACGGTTATATTCTGCCTCCAGCACTGTTTTAACGGTATGGACGCCAATTTCATCAAGAGTGCTCAGCTTTCTTAAAAATTCAAGACTTTCTGCATCGATGTGCATGGGCAGATTATTAAGCGGCAGCTTAATATCCAACACGCGGCATATTTTAACAACGGTAGCATACGCTGTGCCGTCTATTCCTTTTTTAAAAGCACTGGCAAGAGTGGTCTGAGGAATGCCCGTCTGTGCGGCAAACTGCCTTACGCTTTTGTACTGCTTTTTTATTTCTGTTTTCATAAGTTCAGTCAGCATATCCATCCTCTTGTTCCTCCTTGATTACATCAAATTTGAACTGATTAAATATGTGTGATACAAATTATTTTGCGGTATTTATATGTCATTGCTGCAACTTGTCCATCAGCATTGCAAATTAATCGGTTAAATACTTTTTATGTATGTATTTTGAAAAATTTTTTATCATCCCTAATCTATATCAGACCATCTTCTGTTAACAAAGCGCCCGGGATTGTTGTAGTTTATTACCTTGGCATAATTTCCAACAGCGGTTGCATTATCGGGAATGGATTTTGTTACCACACTGCCGGCACCTATGGTCACATTATTGCCTATAGTAACATTTTCAACAATGCATACACTTGGTCCGATATAAACATTGTCACCGATAACAGCAGCATTTCTTAGATTAGAACCTATGGTAGTAAATTGAGAAAGATTAACATTATTACCAATAACTGCTGTAGGGTTTACAACAACAGGACCTCCGTGACCGATATACAGCCCATAACCGATTTTGGTCTGCCTCGGAATTTGAATATGCTTTTTTGTACGGTTGATTCCCCACAAAAAACATCCCCAAATTTTCTCAATACCTTTAGATTGAATCATTCGCAGTGCATACTGAAATCTGAAAGTTCTGTTTCTTATCAATGCCTTAACAAAGGTTTTAAAATCGCATTTTCCGTAATATCTGTACAAATCACTTTTTACATATTTATTCAATTTAACATCTCCGCATTTCTTCACTTTAGTATATATGTGCATTTGTTTAATGCTGTTGTAAATTTTTCAGCAACTTGTCCATCAGCATTGTTAATTATATCATACTGAAATAATTAATACAATACCCTTTAATGTTGCAGTTGCAAACAGGCAGAAAAAAGCACCGAACAAATTAATTCGGTGCTGATTGACTCATTTTTTCAGTATATTATAAAACGCCTGCTGTTTTTCCCAGCTTAAAGCACTCTACCGTTCCGCTGTCATCGGGAGCTTCATGTATTATCAACCCTTGCAAATTAACAAGATTGGCATTTCCCGAAATTTCATTTATTACGGTTATGCAGCAACCTTCGGTAAATCCCAGATTTTCAAGAAACCTCTTGGTTTTGTCATTTCCCGTTATCCTTTTAATAATAAGGGCTTCTCCCGGTTTTGCCATTGATAAGGGTATCATAACTGCCTCCTTACAGCAAACTGCTGATTATAGAAACTGGTTAGTATTTCCTAACTGCACAAGTTAGTTTAGCATAACTAACTCACTTTGTCAACACTTTTTTAAAATTTTTCTTGACATATACCCACAGGGGGTATATAATAGTATATGAAACATACCCCCCTCGGGTATACAAAAAACTGAATGAAGGTGATATTATGAGCAATAAATGTACATGTCATAAAACAAAAGAAAGAACGCCGCAGGAATATCAAAGCCTGATTAACAGGCTAAACCGCATAGAAGGGCAGATACGGGGCATAAAAAAGATGGTAGAAAACAACGCTTACTGCGTGGATATTCTGACCCAGGTTTCGGCAGCAAATGCCGCCCTTAATGCCTTTAACAAGGAACTTCTTGCAAATCACATACGAACCTGCGTGGCAAATGATATACGCAGCGGAAAAGATGAAACCATAGACGAGCTTGTTTGCACATTACAAAAACTCATGAAATAAGGTGATATATATGTCTAAATACAAAGTTACGGGTATGAGCTGTGCCGCATGCAGCGCAGCAGTTGAAAAAGCTGTGTCATCCGTGCCGAATGTAAACTCTTGTTCGGTCAATCTTCTGACAGGCTCCATGCAGGTGGAAGGCAGTGCTCCGCCCGAAGAAATTATTAAAGCGGTAGAAAATGCCGGATACGGAGCAAGTCCGGAAGGAGCAGCCGCCTCGGTATCCGGCGGCAAAAAAGAGGATACAACGGCAGGAGAGATGAAGGCACTGAAAAACAGGCTGATTTATTCCCTGGGCTTTCTTGCGGTGCTGATGTATTTTTCTATGGGCAATATGCTTTGGGGCTGGCCTCTTCCTCCTTTTTTTGAGGGAAACCATGTTGCCATGGGACTTTTGCAGCTTTTACTGACAGCAGCGGTTATGGTAATAAATCAAAAGTTTTTCATAAGCGGATTTAAGAGTCTTATCCACCGTTCCCCCAATATGGACACCCTGGTAGCCTTAGGTGCAGGTGCGGCGTTTGTATACAGCACATATGCACTGTTTGCCATGACGGGCGCGCAGGTAAGGGGCGATATGCAAGCGGTAATGT
>URVP01000062.1 GCA_900551345.1 uncultured Eubacteriales bacterium | reverse complement strand
ATATACCTCTTTGCAAGACTGGGATTCCATTACTTCGGCTCTTAAAGAGATAAAATACAGCGGGGTTTTTACATATGAAGCCGACAAATCACTTTTCTATTTTCCGGAAGAACTTATGCCTTATGCATATTCATTTATGGAAAAAATAGGAAGGCATCTTATAAATAAAATACTTTTTTAAATGTTAACCAAAATAAATTCTGCCGACAGGTCTTAGTTTTCACTTTTTCCGGTCTGCTCTGTGGGGAGTGTTACAACAAATACAGAACCTTCACCGCTATGGCTATCAACCTCAATTGTTCCACCGCATATGTCGACGATTCTCTTTGTGATTGCAAGCCCAAGACCATTACCTTCTTGAGAGTGAGACCTGTCCCCTTGGTAGAATTTGTCAAATATTCTTTCTTTAACTTCCTGACTCATTCCTATACCGTTGTCCTTAACTGATACAATTATATTATTTTTGCTATCTGTTGTGCAGCTTACGATTATTTCTCCTCCGTCAGGAGTATATTTTATGGCGTTGTCAAGAAGATTGATCCATATATGCTCGGTAAGCAGTTTGTTTCCGTAATATTCCGATTTGTCCAGATATATTTCTATGTTTATTTTCTTTTCCGTCCACTTCTTTTCAAGCAGTAAAATGCATTGTCTTAATTGTTCGTCAATAAAGAACCTTGTCTTTTCGGTAACAATGTTTTGGTTTTCAAGCTTTGACAGACTTAAGATGTTTGATGTGAGTTTTGAGAGCCTGCGTGCTTCCGAATCTATAATATCCGCATAGTCCTTTTGCTGAGGCGTAAGATCGCTTTGTTTAAGCAGTTCTGCAAAACCGCATAAAGATGTAACCGGGGTTTTAAATTCATGCGAAACATTTCTTACAAAATCATTGCTTAATGTCTCCATCTTATCAAGTTCTTCTGCCATGATATTAAAGTTTTCCGCTAGCTTGTCCAGCTCGGGATTGCTGCTCCTTTTTACACGCACGCTGAAATCCCCTTTTGAGATTTGCAAGGCTGCTTCGGATAAATCTCTTATGGGCTTAAGCATGGTGTTTACCGCAGCAATTGCCACTATAACTGAAATTAAAAAAGCAATCAGCATGGCAAGTCCCACGCTTAAAAGATTTGTTATAAAATCGTTGGCTGATGCATTTACGGATATTTCATAAATCGCTCCATTTTGTTTAAGCAGTACCGAGTTATACAAGGTTGACGCTTTGAACTTCACAATTCCATTTTGAATAAATTCTCCGTATTCTTCATCCGTAAGAGAGTATCCGCTTATGCCGTCAACCAGCTTAACGGGATATATGGGGGTTGATGTTATTTTTACAATTTCATCAGGTGTTATATTGCTCTCCGATAGAGATGTGATGTTGTCCGCTATTATATCTATGCTGTTATTAAATCGGTCAGCAATGGTGCGGAATATAAATATATTTGACAAAATAAAACTAAGAACTGTGGAAAATATTAGGATATGTATAAGCGATAATATAAGATGTCTGCGTGTCACGCTGTATTCTTTTCTTTTCAATCAAACTTCACCGCCTTGTATCCCAGTCCCCTTACGGTGATTATATCAAAGTCATCCACACCTGAGAATCTTTCACGAAGTCTTTTGATATGCACATCTACGGTTCTTTCATCTGCCTCAGAGTCAAGCCCCCATATTTCGTCCATAAGCTGCATTCTTGTGAAAATAATATCGGGGTATGACAGCAGCTTGTATAAAAGATAAAACTCTTTGGGGGGTAAAGTTTCGGTCTTGCCGTCATATTCGACAGAAAGCTTGTTGTAATCAAGCTTGACTTTGCCTACAGTCATCATCTTATCATTTGCTATTCTCGATCTTCTTAAAAGTGCGCCTACCCGCAGTATAAGCTCGTTAAGGTCCAGAGGTTTAACCATATAGTCGTCTGTCCCTGCAAGAAATCCTTTTTCCTTGTCTTTATATGATTCTTTTGCAGTTATCATGAGTACAGGCAGATTATATCCGCATTCTCGTAATGTACTTGTAAGTGCATATCCGTCCATGTCAGGCATCATAATGTCCGTTATGAGTAGGTCTATTTGTATCTTGTCCATAATATCCAGCGCTTCTCTGCCGTTTCTTGCAGCAAGAGGGTTGTATCCGTTGTTTTTAAGAACATCATTTATAAGTTTAAGCAGATTTTTGTCATCTTCTGCAATCAATATGTTAAACATGTTTTTTTTGCTCCTCCCGGTTGGTATATCTGTATTTTACCATATTTTGCTCTGTAAGAAAAGGTCTTTTTTTGTTGTTCACATTCAGTTCACAATTTTGTTATATAAATATCATTGTGACTTTATGAAAAGGAGATAAATTGTATGATTAAAAAGACGATATCGCTTGTTATGTGTTTTATAATGTGTGTGCCTTTTATCTGTATGGTTGTATCGGCAGATACTTTGCCTGAAGATAAAAAGGTTTATACCCTCAGTCTCCAGGATGCTATCGATTTAGCTCTTGAAGACAATGATGAGCTGGCAGTATGTGATCATCAAAAGGAAAGCTATGAGTATTCTTTGTCAGCTGCAAAAATAACCAAGGGGAATAATAAAAACGCTACTATTTATGCTTCAAGCGGTTATGAAACGGCGTATATACAGGACGGATACTATGTTAGCATGTATGAAAGCAAGCTATCCCTTGCCGATTTTAATAAGGAGAAAACTAAAGCTAATATTACATACAATGTAACACAAAACTATTACAATTACAAACTGGCGGAAAATCTTGTTGCTATAGCTCAAACAACATATGATATGGCGGTTGTTAATAAAAACAATGTGGATAAGCAAAGTCAACTGGGTCTGATTTCTGATATCGAAGTTCAGAATGCTCAGCTTTCAGTGGATACTGCATACAATTCGTTAAAAAGTCTTGAAAGAAATACAGTTACGGCAAAAGAAAATCTTAAAATTGCTCTTGATATAGAAGAGGACTGTGATTTTGTGTTAACTAGTGAAATTGATACAGAGGAATTTTCTGCCAACCTTGTTGAAGACACAGAGACGGCAATGACAACTCGTGTAGATGTAAAAACCTTAAATGAAGATTTACGCCTTGCAGAAATGCATTTCAACACAACGAAAAAAGTTACAACAAAGGATACCGCTGCTTACTATGTTGATTTGAGTACATATATGCAGACCAAATATAGTGTTGAAAACTCATTAAAACAGATTAAAGTTTTAATTAAGTCTGCCTATGACGCTGTTTTAACGGCAAGAGACCAGATTACTACTGCCGAAAAAAATGTTGAAATTAAAAGCGCGCTTTATGAAGCTGCGAAGCTTAAATTTGAGATGGGTATGATAACTAATCTCGAACTTACCTCTGCCCTTACTGATTATTCTCAGGCAAAGGAAGACCTGGAAAATGCTAAGCTTACTTATAAGCTTGCTGTAGAAAAATACAATTATGAAGTTACTATAGGTCTGTAGTTTTTATCTTTAATATAAGCACAAGGAGATGTATCTTAATTGACTAAAAAAATTATTTGTATTTTCTTATCTGCCCTTATAATCTTCTCTGTTTCGGGTTGCAATAAGAAGGCAGAGGAGGAAGTCAATAATACTTCGGCAACAAATGTTACCGTAGCAGAGGCGGCAAACAGAGATATTGCAAATGTAGTTACATATACAGGCGAGCTTAAAGCTGCCCAAAATGCAAGCGTTACCTCAAAAGTTTCAGCAAAGATAAAAAGTGTAAATGCGGAAATAGGTGATTATGTAACCGCAGGAACTGTACTTGTAAGTCTTGATACTACTGACTATCAAAATGCATATAATCAAGCTTTAGCTTCGTATAACAGTGCTGTTGCAGCTTATGAAAATGTAGCAAACGGAAGCAGCGAGCAAAGCAAAGTTTCTGTAAGTCAGTCTCTGTCGGCGGCTCGGACTGCATATGATAATGCGCTGAGCGAATATAACAGGCAAAAACAGCTTTATGATATAGGTGCCATTAGTGAAGTTGCTTTGAACAATTATAAAACTCAGCTGGATACCGCAAAGCTTAATTTGGACACAGCACAACAAAATTATGATTTGACGGTGGATGTTGTTACGCCCGGAAATGTAAAAAGTGCTCAGGCTTCTGTAGCTTCTGCCAAGGCTGCGCTTGATACGGCATCCAGCAATCTTAGGAACGCTTCTGTTACGGCTCCCATTTCCGGATATATTGCAAGCAGCAATGTAAAGCTGGGACAGATGGCAGCGGCAGGTGCAGAGTTGTTTACAATATCCAATTCCAAATCTGTTGATGCGGAGGTAAATGTTACTGAATCTGTAATTTCATTTATAACGGTAGGTACTGAGGCTTCCATTAGTATTAAATCTGCATCTGTGGAAGATGTTAAAGGTGCTGTTACGGTGGTAAATCCTGTTAAAAATGAAGCAACCGGTATGTATACAGTAAGGGTTACAATTCCAAACGAGAATGGTAAACTTAAAGTAGGTATGATGGCGGATATCACACTTACTACCGATACTGCTGTAAGTGCTGTTGCTATACCCTCCGAAGCACTGCTTGAAGACGACCAGGGTGTGCAGTATGTATATGTGGTTCAAGGCGATAAAGCAAGCAAAAAAGAAGTAGAAACAGGCATATCGGATACTAAATATACACAGATTACTTCCGGTCTCAAGGAAGGAGAACAAGTTGTTGTTACCGGTAAGGAATATATATCTGAAAAGAATAATGAGATTAATATAACCTCTGAAGAATAGGCAGAAAGGATTGAATTGATTTGAAGCTTCATTCATTATCAGTAAAAAGGCCCGTTGCCGTAACAATGGTTGTATTGATTTTTGTTGTGTTGGGTCTTTATTCTGTAAGTATGCTCCCGTTAGAGCTTATGCCCGATATGGATCTCTCAATGGCAATTGTATATACAACATATTCTAATGTAGGCTCTGAGGAAGTAGAAAACTTAGTAACAGAACGAATAGAAGGTGCAATAAGTTCTGTTTCCGGTATAGACACTATAACTTCTCAGTCCTCTGAGGGTACATCTATGGTTATGGCTCAGTTCCATTCCGGCACCGATATGGATAAGGCCATTCAGAGCATGAAGGACAACATTGAACTTGTTTCTGCAATGCTGCCCGAAGACTGTGATGACCCTATGGTTATGAAGATAGATATGTCCATGATGCCTGCCGCAATGATGAGTGTTACCTATGAGGGATATGACCTTGTGCAGACAAAAAAGTTTGTTGATGACAACCTTAAGGATAAACTTGAAGCGGTAGACGGCGTTGCGTCTGTCAGTATAACGGGTGCACGGGACAGAATCATTGAAGTAACCGTTGACCCTGAAGCAATGTTTGGCTACGGAGTAAGCTTTTCAGATGTAGTTAGTGCTGTTGCCACACAGAACAGCGATATGCCTGCCGGCACTACAGAAAGCAAAAATAGAAATATGTCTGTTCGCTCCATAGGTAAAATTAATAAAGTGGATGATATTGATGTTATACCGCTGACAACACAAACGGGACAAATTATATATCTTCGTGATGTCGCCTCGGTTAAGGATACTTATTCCGATGCTTCAACCTATTCCAGACTTAACGGAGAAGAGTCTGTTTCCATTTCGATAACCGCAGAATCCGATGCCAATACCGTAGATGTGGTAAACGGTATAATGAAAGTATTGGAAAGTACACAGAAAAGCGCACCTAAGTTCTCATATAATATGACTATGGAGCAGGCAAGTTATATTGAAGATTCCATAAGTGCCGTTGCGGAAAATGCAATAGTCGGCGCTCTGCTTGCCATCCTGATTCTGCTTCTGTTTTTGGGCAGTGTAAAAAACTCTCTGGTTATAGGTATATCAATGCCAATTTCAGTAATTACCACATTTGTGGGAATGTATATTTCCGGTATGAGCCTTAATGTCGTATCTCTTGGCGGCCTTGCGCTGGGCGTAGGTATGCTTGTTGATAACTCGGTAGTTGTACTTGAAAATATATTCAGACACAGAAAATCACTCAAAGAAGACGCTAGCACCGCTGCTGTATCAGGTGCGGGTGAGGTAATAGGTGCTGTTGTTGCTTCGGTACTTACCACCTGCATAGTATATGTACCTATTTTGTTTATTGACAATATGATGGCTGTTATGTTTAAGCAGCTTGCGTTTGCAATCATATTCTCACAGACTGCATCTCTTATAACTACATTCCTGATAGTTCCCATGCTTTCGTCTAAAATAAAGAATGTTGACAAAGCAAATAAAAAACTGAGCTTTATATTAAATCCGTTTGATAAATTTATGGCAAAGTTTTATCAGGTGTATGAAAAGGCTCTCAGATGGGTTCTCAGAAACAGAAAGCGTTTTGTATTCAGTGTGCTGGGGGTATTCGTGCTTTCGATATTTGTGTTGTCTCAATTGGGTATGACCCTTATGGCAACAAGTGATGAAGGTACAGTTTCCGTATCAGTAGAAATGCCTCAGGGTACCAAAATTGAAGATGTTAATAAAATGTCTGAGAAAATCGAAAATATTATAATGCAGAACGAAAATGTAAAGGATATTTCCTCTTCTATAGGTTCTTCAGGCGTTATGTCCACTTCGTCCGGAGACGCTACCATCACGGTTACGCTTAAAGATGACCGAAAAGGTACTACCACGGATATTGCACAGGATATAAGAGAAAGTCTCAGCGATATTGCCGGCGCCACAATCAATGTGGATGTTTCCAATACTGCAATGTCCATGTCATCAGATGAAGTAGAATTTCAATTTTCATCTGCCGATGATGAGAAATTAGAAGAATATGTACTTGAGGCAGAACAAATTCTTGCCGGTATTGACGGCGTAACCGAAACGGAAACTTCTATTTCCGAAACAAAGTCAGAGGTCAGAATACGCCCTGACAAAGCTAAAGCTGCCGGATATGGTTTAAATGCGGCTACTATTGCCTCGATTGTTAAAAATACACTTGATGGAACCACCGCTTCGCAGTATACAGAGAGTGGATCTGAATATGATATAAAGGTTGTTTATCCCGATGGATATGCTGATGACTACAGTCAGCTGCTTACCCTTCAGCTTGATACTCCCACGGGACAGAGAGTAACCTTGGGAGATATTGCCGATGTATCGGTAGAGCAGGGTTATACAACACTTACAAGAATCAACCAAAAACGAGTTATAACTCTTACGGGTAAGCTGTACGGCGTTGATATGGGCACTGCTAAAGCTGCTTTTGAAAAAGAACTTGCAAACCATCAGATGCCGGATGGTGTTTCCATGGAAACGGGCGGATCTTATGAGGTTATGATAGATTCAATGGTATCGCTGTTTCAGGCAATTCTGTTGGGAATTCTTCTTATGTATATGGTCATGGCGGCACAGTTTGAAAACTTGCTGCAGCCCTTTATCATATTGGGAACACTTCCTCTTGCCATGATTGGCGTAGTCCTTTCTTTGCTTATTGCCGGTACTCCTTTGTCTGTTGTAAGCTGTATAGGTATACTTATGCTTATGGGTATAGTTGTTAATAATGCCATTCTGCTTATAGAGTTTATAAATACTCTTAAAAAGGAAAATCCGACAATGTCAAGAACTGAAATTATTGTTGAAGCAGGAAAGACAAGGCTGCGTCCTATCCTCATGACAACCGTAACATCAGTTCTCGGATTTTTACCGATGGCTGTTTCCACAGCTTCAGGTTCTGAGATGATGCAGCCTCTTGCAGTTGTTCTTATCGGAGGCCTTTCGGTAGGTACTGTGCTCACGCTGCTTTTTATACCGGTTATCTACAGCCTGTTTGATGACCGCAAATTAAAGCATGACAGGAAAAAACATGCTAAAATTGAAAAAAATATGGCTGAAATGTAAAAATAAGAGCGACGGATTAACAGTGAACAGCCCCAGTAAAAACGGACAATAGAAAAAAAGAGCCTCCTATGGTATAATGTAAAAAAACCATAGGAGGTGTTTTTATGC
>URVP01000061.1 GCA_900551345.1 uncultured Eubacteriales bacterium | reverse complement strand
ATAAAAGGCAATGGTGAATACTGCCTGGACAGATGGAAATTTGAAAAAGTAACCGAAATTATAAAAGATATGGTGGACGGAAGTCACACCCTAAATAAATAAGGTGGTAATAATTTGCAGGAGATATTTAAAAGGACTCAGATGCTTATCGGAAAAGAAAATATAGACAAGCTTGCTAATTCAAGCATTCTTCTTTTCGGCGTGGGCGGAGTAGGCGGTTACGCTGCCGAAATGCTGGCAAGATGCTCTGTTGGGAGCATTACGCTGGTTGATAATGACTGTGTTTCCAAGTCGAATATTAACCGTCAGATTATAGCAACACTTGACACGGTGGGACGGCTTAAAACCGAAGTTATGAAAGAGCGTATTCTTTCCGTTAATCCCAAAGCGCAGGTGGATATTTATAACTGCTTTTTTTTGCCTGAAAATTCAAATGAAATAGATTTTACCAAGTATGACTACATTATAGATGCAGTGGATACTGTCACTGCAAAAATTGAAATAATAACAAAAGCACAAAAAGAGAGCATACCCGTTATAAGCTGCATGGGGACAGGCAATAAGCTTGACCCTACCCGGCTTAAAATTGATGATATATATAAAACATCCATTTGTCCTCTTGCAAGAATAATGCGCAGCCAGCTGCGAAAAAGAGGCGTAGAATCACTTAAAGTTCTTTATTCAACCGAGCAGCCCATAAAACCGGACTCTGATGAAAAGACTTCTTCGGGTAAACCTGTACCGGGCAGCGTTTCATTTGTTCCGTCAGTTGCCGGTATTCTGATTGCGAGAGAAGTAATTATTGACATAATGAATAAACCGGTAATACCATAAGCTGTTTATTTAAAATTTATGGAGTTATAAATATTTGAATACACCCGGTTTAGAAACAGAACGATTAATCTCGAGAAAGGTTACTGAAGATGATATGGAAATTAAAGAAATTAAAGAGAATAAAAAACAATTCCTTTCGTTATTACTGCTGGCAGATGAGCAAGAAAATATGATAGACCGTTATATTGACAGAGGAACAATGTATGTATTAGATGATAACGGGATTAAATGCGAATGTGTTGTAACTGACGAAGGAAACGGCGTACTTGAGATAAAAAATATTGCCACCAAGCCGAAATATCAAGGCAGAGGATATGGTAAGACATTAATTGATTTTATCGCCATGAAATATAAAGGTGAATATTCCATATTGCAAGTCGGTACGGGAGACAGTCCGGCAACGATTAATTTTTATGAAAAGTGTGGATTTGTTCGCTCACATGTTATTAAAAATTTCTTTACAGACAATTATGAACATTTAATATATGACGGTGGAATTCAATTGGTGGACATGATTTATTTGCAAAGAAAATTATAAATTTCGATATACTGTTAATTAAACCTATATGAAATAATGAAATGAATAGATAGAACTATTTTACAGTCGAAAAAAATTATAATTACATAAAATGAGGTGCTTAAATGAAAAGATTTTTTTCTGTGCTACTTTCAGTATTAATGTGTCTCTCAGTGTTTTCTCCGTATGCACTGGTATCCGTTGCCGAAACGGTTACCGTTACAGCGGATAAAGGCTGGGAAAATGCCGTGTATGATTCAGCAACTGGACTGCTTACAAATGTTGAGGGCGGTTACTCGTTTAAAGTAGACGGCTCTACACTGCTTTACAACGGTTCAACTCCTGTAAATGCATCAGAGGTTGTTATTCCTTCCGCATATAACGGAGTGCAGATAACAACCCTTGGTTCATACCTTTTAAACGGCAGAGCTGCTACAACTGCCACAACATCAATTATTGTATCAGAGGGTATTACCACGCTTTCCAACAATTGTTTCAGAAGTCTTACGAATGTTAATTCGATAAAACTACCATCAACTCTTACCACAATCGGCAATAACGCTTTTATGCAAATGACTTCAATCACTCAGATTGATATTCCGGCTCTTGTAAGATCAATTCCGCAAGAAGCGTTTAACGGATGTACAAAGCTTGAAGCGGTAAACTATGCTGAAAATAACAGCATGGAACTTATCTACCCCAAGGCTTTTAACTCCTGCACTTCTTTAAAGTCAATAGTAATACCTGACGGAGTTACTATTATTGGTCAAAATGCTTTTACCAAGTGTTCTAATGCAACTGAGCTTGTTTTAGGAAACAGTCTTACAAATATCGGATACTCTGCGTTTTCTGACTGTGAAAAAATAACGTCTGTAACTATTCCTAAATCGGTTATTTCTATTAGCGATAATGCTTTTGCAAACTGTGAATCGGTAACAGCGTATAATGTTGAAGCAGGAAGTAAAAGCTTTGCGTCAGATAACGGAGTACTTTTCAATTCTGACAAGACAATTTTGTATCATTATCCTGCCGCTGCTCAGGCTGCATCATATGCAGTACCGTCGACAGTTACTGCACTTAAGCCGTATTCATTTTCAAAAGCAGTCAATCTTACTGCCGTTACATTTTCTGAAGATTCTGCGATAAAAGCAATTCCCGCTTATTGTTTCAGTGGGTGCAGCAGCCTCTCGTCCGTTAGCATTCCAAGCGGTGTTACATCATTGGGAAATTATTGCTTTAATGAATGTTCCATGCTTCAGGAATTTGTTGTTCCCGCAGGTGTTACTGTAATTCCGGATTATGCTTTTATCTGGTGTTCAGGACTTAAATCACTTACCTTTATGGGTGATGTTACCGAGTTAAAACAATTCTCCTGCGGCAGACTGTATGACCTTGAGCAGCTTAAATTTATGAGCAAAACAGCTCCTTCAGTCTTGGGCAGATCACCTTTCTACGGACTTCCGGCTTCCTGTGTGGTTTCATATCCCGCAGGCGGTGTTGGATACACTACCGAAGAATTCAAAGCTCTTTTCAATGCTTCGCAAAAGTTTGAAACATTTGTGACCGGACCCGAAGCATTAGATGTTAAAATCAGCGGTTCAAGTGTTGTAGATCAGACTGTAGTTGGTACATACGGTAGCTACTTTGATCCTTTGGGTCGTCCCGAAAGCGGCTCTGAATATGTTTGGGAGCGTGCGGATGATTCTGCTTTCACAAAGAATGTTACGGTTATTGAAAGCGGAAGCATATCGGAAGGTCAGTCTAAAAATTATGTGCTTACGGCAGAGGACGAAGGCAAGTATATCCGTTTTGGCGTAACTGCCAAAAATGCCGGTGACGAAGACAATGTGGGACAAACTGTTTATGCAAATCTTTCCACACCGGTTCGCATGCCTGTTACAACACCATCGGTAACTCTTACTTCGCCATATAACGGCTATAAGGTGCATCAGAACACACAGCTGACTCTTTCAGCTAATGCAACCTGTGATAATGTTGATATTGTTAAAATTGAGTATTATGTTAATGACGCTCTTGCGGCTTCTTCTCAAACTTCGCCGTTCGATGCGGTTTATACTCCAACAGATCCCGGCACATACGAGATTTATGCCGTTGCATACAATTCACTTGGCGAAACAGGCAAGTCAGGAACCGTGTCTATCAAGGTGTACTCTCTTGACCAGTCAATAGAAGATGTATCTGCTGAAAAATGGTTATATGATTTTAACTCATTTACAAGCAGTGAAGTTTATACCAATTCTACCGGACTTGTACTCCCCGGAACTTTGCCTCCTACCGTTACAATAGGAGCAGGCGCTTCCATGACGAGCGTTAGCGGACTGTTCGGCAAGGATGCAAATGATTACAGTCTTCAGATAAATTCCCTTGAGGGCAACACAAGCGGCGGAACTATCAACTATGACCTTAGCAAGTTGGACGCTCCCGTAAATAATGTTATGTTTGAAACGGATATTGCGGTTACTACTGTCGACGAAACAAGAAATCTGTTTTATTACAGCACCCCCAAGGGCAAGTATTTGTCCTTCCAGCTGGGCTCAGACGGAAGTATCGGTTATTATACCAATTATGATAAAAGAGAATTGAAAAAAATAACCGATGCAAACGGAGATATTGTTAAGCTGCAGCCTGAAACTTGGTATACCTTTGGTCTGCTGCTTGATTTCCAAAATCTGAAGATTACATTCTACATGAACGGCGAAGAACTGGAAACCGTAGAGTGCGGCAGTCCTTACGGCTTTACATCCGTTTCATCGGTTCAGATTCAGACCGTACACAAACAGTCAGGTCAGACCGGCATTACCTATCTTGACAACTTAAGACTGTATCAGGTTCAGGATTCCTATGTAACATCGGTTATCTCTTCTCTTGATGATACAGACTATTTCCTCACCGGCAGTGATATTGCTTTTAATGGATACGCTAAGGATTCAAGACCGGGTCAAACAATTGACCGTGTGGAAATTTATGCAAACGATACACTGATAAAAACAGTAGACGGCGACTCCTATGAGTTTACAAAAAATGATCTTGCTCCGGGTAAATATACAATTACAGCCAAAGCAATTTCATCTGACGGTCTGGTAGGATATTCACAGGCATATAAAGTAACAGTGTCTGCCGTATCATTCCCAACTATGTACAGTGATGATATGCTTCTTCAAAGGAACAAGGAAATAAAACTCTTTGGTTACGGCGTTGACGGAGCACAGGTTACCGCAGAGATTTGCGGTCAGTCAGCATCAGCTGTTGTTTCGGGCGGCACATGGACAATAACTCTTGACCCGCTTCCCACACTGAAAAGCACAACCCTTGCCATTTCCACAGATGACGGTGTTACCACCACATTTAATAATGTGGCAATTGGTGAGCTTATCCTTTGCAGCGGACAGTCCAATATGCAGTATTCACTTTATAATTTCTCAGCACTCAGAGATCAGGCTGACCAGGATTATCCGGATATAAGACTGTATCAGCAGACAGTTACATCTTCGGGTGCTCCCCAGATGGATAATGACACAGGAAGATGGCAGTTAGCAACTGTGTTTAATGCATATGATTATTCAGGTTACGGATACCTTACTGCAAAAGAATATTATTATTCACAAAACGGTGAAGTTCCCGTAGGACTTATTTATGCAGCATACGGCGGTTCTTCGATTAATATGTGGAATGTAGGCGGAAGCTTTAAATATCATCCCGATACAACAAACCTTGCTAAAGGTTCTACATATTACAACAGAACCATTGCACCGTGGACTAACTTTACGGTAGGTCATATTATTTGGTACCAGGGCGAATCCAACTCACAGCTTACAACACCTTATGAGCATATGCTCACATATCTTATTGACGGTTGGAGAGAAGCGTTCGATGATGATGATTTGAATGTTGTTGTTGTAATGCTCCCTGTTTATGATTATCCCTCTGTATTTGGCGGCGTTCGCTCCGCTGTTGGTATAAGAGAAGCGCAGTGGAATGTAAGCGAAAGACTTGAGAATGTTGAAACTGTAGTAGGCATTGATACAGGAGAAGCAAGAAATATTCATCCCAGTGACAAACTTCCTCTTGTTCAGAGAACATCTCTTATACTTCAGCACTTTACAAATCCGGCTGATACAGACCTTGTATGGAAGAGTCCGTCATACGACTATTACGAATATGACGAAGCAAACCATAAAATGACTATTTATTTTAAAGATACTGCTGATGGACTTAAAACTTCTGACGGTCAGGCACCTCGTTGCTTCAAAATAGCAGGCGACGACGGAGTGTTTACCGATGCGCAGGCTTCAATAGAGAACAATACGATAGTTATTGATACATCGTCAGTAACCGGTACACCAAAGGTTCGCTATGCGTGGGAGTCAGCACCGGTAGATGAAAACGGCAAATCGATTGTTAATCTTGTTGGCAGTACCGGACTTCCCGTTGCACCGTTCAGAACTGATCGTGATGTATACCGCTTCAGTACAAAAAATGAAGACGGCACATATTCAAACCCGGTGAACTTCTCACCCATCACAAGAGACCTCACTGTAAGCGGCATTAAGAACGGTAAGGTTACTATCAGCGTTCAGGCATATGACGGCGAAGATTCTGTAGTGAAAACGGAAATATACTGTGACGGTGAACTTCTTGGAGAAGCAACACCTTCATCAGAAAATAACTATTTCACATACGAATGGACTCAGCCCCGGGAGGGAGAGCATACATTTTATGCTGTTGCATATGACGAGTACGGTCTTACCTCTTTGTCTAACGGAGTTAGAACCGTTTCGCCGAAAACTTATTCATATGTATTTGCTCAAGAGTCAGATTCTCCGGAAATTACACTTCAAGGTTCATTTGAAGAAGGCGTTTCCGCTTATGCAAGCGGCGCTGATGACTGTATTATAGTTATCGCTGCATATCGCGGTAATGTTCTTGAATCGGTTGAAATAGATTCAGCTTCAAAAACAGTTTCGCTTTCCGCATCTCAGCTTGCAAATGCTGACATGGTTAAAGCTTTCCTGTTTGAAGATATGGACTCCATTAAACCGGTAGCAGATTTCGTTTATATGAATAAATAATTAACTATGCAGCCCGTCAATTCAAAATTGACGGGCTGTATTTTTATAAATTAATTTAAAAAAATTAGAAAAAACTCTTGCATTTTCTTTTAATTTAGTATATACTATAAAAGCTGTATTTAAATTACAGTTGTATGGAGATGTATCGAAGTGGTCATAACGAGCACGATTGGAAATCGTGTTGCCGTGATGAGCGGCACGTGGGTTCAAATCCCACCATCTCCGCCACACTGCGGTAAGCTTTTATGCTTGCCGCATTTTTTATTTATAATATATATTGATTTTATCCTCAGTAGTTTTTTAATAAATTGAGTTTGTACTCTATTTTAAGATAGGAACAAATTATTGTGTTGCTGTTTTTTATGTTAAAAAATAAAGTGTCCTTAATTACAATCCTTTGTTTTATGATGTGAAATGATGTCTTAGGCAAAATTATAATAATCCTGCAAGTTGCAAATAAAAGCAAATCGGAGGATTATATTATGATTGCAGAAGATAAAAAAGGATTTTTGGTATATGTAGATTATGAGGAACATTTAAGCCTGCTGACTGATGAAGAAAACGGTAAGCTGTTTATGGCGCTTATTAAATATGTCAAAACGGGTGAAATTCCTTCTTTTGACGGAGCTCTTAAAATGGCTTTTTCTTTTATTAAACTTCAGCTCGACCGTGATAACGAAAAATACGAAAATGTCAGAAAGGCACGAAGTGAAGCTGGAAAAATGGGCGGCAGACCCAAAAACGAAGAAGCAAAAAAACCAAATGCTTTTTTTGAAAAACAAAATAATCAAAGCAAAGCAAAAAAAGCTGATACAGATAATGATACAGATAATGTTACAGATAATGTTACAGATAATGATACAGAAAAAGATACTGTTAATGTTAATGATACAGTTAAAGAAAATGAAAAAGATACTGAAACAGATATTAATATTATTTCAGAAAAAAACAATCAAAACAAAGCAATTTCTTTTTATATAGATTACATATGTCCAAAGCCCACGCCGGATATAATACAAACAATTAATTCATATATTGATAAAGGTATAACCGAGGACTGCATGGTAGATATGCTGAGCTACTGTTTTAATAAACAAAAAACATCCTGGAGCTATATAAAAACCGTAATTGAAAACAGTTATAAAGAAGGGGTAAGAACCTCCGAAGATTATACAATGCTTCGCAGCTCTTATAATGCAAACCGGGTAAAAACTGACAGCGGCGTAAAAAGTAAATTTCACAATTTTGACCAGCGTGAATATAATCCTAATGAGCTTGATGATTTGTACTTTGAGAGCCTTAAACAGGATACCAGAAGCGAGGAAGAGGTGCTTGCCAATATAGACAGGCTGCTAAAAGAAGAAAACCGCCGAAGAGAACAAAAACGCATGGAGCATTTTATGGATTTTGAGTAAGAAGTATTGACTTTATATACAGAAAGTGGTATATTGTTGATAAGAAATTTTCAACGGAGGTTTTTGTGATGAAACATATTCAGACTATTAAGACTCGTAACCTTTGCAGCAGTGCAAAAAACGGCGGCTGCGGCGAATGCCAGACCTCCTGCCAGTCTGCCTGCAAGACCTCCTGCGGCCTTGC
>URVP01000060.1 GCA_900551345.1 uncultured Eubacteriales bacterium | reverse complement strand
CTGCACGAAGCAGCCTTATAAAAGAACTTAAAAAATTTAACCTTAAAAGATTGGGATATGAGGCAGACCATGTAAGCTGCACCAGTCTTGAAATATTTAAAAATGAACTGTGCGGCTGTGAGTTTGAAAACTGTGCATCTGTTATGAAAAAACTGCGCATAATAAAAAATAGCGAGGAACTTTCCCGCATACGCACGGCGGCAGAAATCGCCGACAGTGCATTTTCGCATATACTGACATTTGCTAAAATCGGAATGACCGAAAAGGATATAGCCCTTGAGCTGGAGTTTTATATGCGTAAAAACGGAGCCGAGGCAGTTTCTTTCAGTACAATAGTTGCCGCTTCGGAGCGAGGTGCAATGCCTCATGCAGAGCCGGGAGACCGCATTATTAAAAGCGGAGATGCGGTTGTTATGGATTTTGGGTGTAAATATAAAGGGTATTGCAGCGATATGACAAGAACTGTTTTCTTCGGCATGGCAGATGATCAGCAGGTCAGGGTGTATAACAGCGTTCTTAAGGCTCAGACGGCGGCTCTTAAAGAGATTAAAGCGGGTGTTGCGGAAAATGTCCCCGACAAAGCTGCTCGCTTGGCTTTGGCAGAATACGGCTTTGATAAATATTTCACTCACTCTCTGGGGCACGGCGTAGGTGTTGAAATCCACGAAGAGCCCGTTATGGCTCCTAAACGGACAGGTATGCTTAAGGAAGGAATGCTTGTTACTGTGGAGCCCGGAGCATACCTGGATGGATTTATGGGAGTCAGAATAGAGGATTTGGTTGCAGTCACTAAAAACGGCTGCGAAAATCTTACAAAATCAGAAAAAGATGTAATAATTCTGTGATAAAGTATTGAAATCTGTTTAAAGATAGTGTATAATAATGCCAATAATATTTATAATCGAGGTTGTATGCCTCTCGGAAAGGAAGTTTTATAGAAATGATTTCAGCAGGCGAATTCAGAAACGGCGTTACCTTTGAACTTGACGGCGGTGTTTATCAGATTATCGAATTCCAGCATGTTAAGCCCGGCAAAGGCGCAGCATTTGTAAGAACAAAGATTAAAAATGTTATTACAGGCGCTGTTGTTGAAAGAACCTTCAGCCCTACGGAAAAAATGCCTAAGGCTCATATCGACAGAAAAAATATGCAGTATCTCTACAATGACGGTGAGCTTTATTACTTTATGGATCCGGAAACATTTGAACAGATCCCCCTTAATGCGGATACTCTCGGTGATGCTCTTAAATTTGTTAAGGAAAATGACGAAGTTCTTATCCTTTCTTTCAAGGGCAATGTTTTCGGCGTTGAGCCGCCAAACTTTGTTGAGCTTGAAGTAACCGAAACAGAACCCGGTGTAAAAGGCGATACAGCTACAAATGTAGTAAAACCCGCAACACTTGAAACAGGTGCTACCATTAATGTTCCGCTCTTTATTAACACTGGGGACAGAATTAAGGTTGACACCCGTACAGGTTCATATATGAGCCGTGCATAATAAATAAAAAGAGGAGGGTGCCATATGTCTGAATTAACAGAAAAAATTGCATATCTTCGCGGCCTTGCAGAAGGTATGAAGATTGACAAAGAATCTTCGGAAGGAAAACTTATCTGCGAAATTATCGATGTTTTGGGTGATATGGGCGCAGATGTTGACAGCCTTTTCGATATTGTTGACGATATTGATGAAGCTGTTTCAGAAATTGAGGATGAAGTTTTTGACGAGTACGATGATACGGATGATGAGGATGAATATGATGATGACCTTTTTGAGATAAATTGTCCCTCCTGCGGTGAGCCGGTACTTTTGGATGATGAAACGCTCTCTAAGGATAAGATTAT
This sequence comes from uncultured Eubacteriales bacterium, assembly GCA_900551345.1. Classification (GTDB taxonomy): domain Bacteria; phylum Bacillota; class Clostridia; order Monoglobales; family UMGS1388; genus UMGS1388. The sequence goes on along the minus strand of URVP01000060.1, from coordinate 6,309 downwards.
TTGTCCTAACTGCAATGAAGAAATAGAAATCGAATTTAACTGTGACGGAGACTGCGGCAGCTGCGGCGATTGCTGAGGTTTCTTTAAAGATTGATTACATACGCAGCATATAAAAGGAGGGCATAAAGCCTTCCTTTTTTAGTCGCTTAAGAAAATAAAAAACTGTTCAGAGGTAGTGAGCTACATGTGGATTTTATATGTTGTTATATTCGGAGTTATTTTACTTGACAGAATATCCAAAATACTTGTTATAAGCAATATGACTCTTTTTGAGTCTTTTCCTATAATAGAGAACATGCTTAACTTTACTTATGTGAGAAATACCGGTGCTGCATTCAGTATGCTTAGCAACGGGAATATGTTTCTTGCGGTTTTGTCTGCGGTTATAATAGTAGCAGCATTAATATTTATTCATTGGAAAAAATATACGAATAAATTCCTTTTTCTCTATGCAGGAATGATTATAGGAGGAGCAACAGGTAATCTTATTGATAGATTTTATTATAAATATGTAATTGACTTTATTGATGTTCAGTTTATGGAGTTTGCAGTATTTAACATTGCGGACTGCTTTATCGTTGTGGGATGCATACTTCTTGCGGCGTGGATTATGCTTGAAGATTCAAAGGGCAAAGGAGTGTCAAATCGTGAAAGAGATTAGCTTTACCGCTTCTTGCCAGTCACGCCTTGATGTTGCCATGTCAGAGCAGTCGGGCTGCGGGACACTCTCTTATTGCTCCAAGCTTGCCGGAGAAGGAGCAGTTACGGTTAACGGGAAAACCGTTACTAAAAGCGGATATAAGCTTGCAGCCGGTGATGAGGTAATTGTTATTATTCCCGACCCTCAGCCTATAGCTGCCCTGCCCGAGGATATTGCTCTTGATATTGTATATGAGGATGATGACCTGCTGGTGGTTAACAAGCCCAGAGGAATGGTGGTTCATCCTGCTCCGGGTAACCAGAGCGGTACTTTGGTAAACGCTCTTTTAAAGCACTGCGAAGGGGGACTTTCTACAATAAACGGAGAAATGAGACCCGGAATAGTGCACCGAATTGATAAAGATACAACGGGTTTGTTGTTAGTTGCAAAAAGCAGTATAGCTCATATTGGTCTTGCTGAGCAGATAAAAGAGCATACTCTTACACGCTGCTATATTGCCCTTGTACATAATAATATAAAAGAAGACCGTGGAACCATACGCACAAAAATCGGAAGACATCCAAGCGACCGTAAAAAGATGAGCATCAATTGCAAAAACGGCCGTGACGCCGTTACCCATTTTGAAGTGTTAAAAAGATACGGTAAGTATACTCTTGTGCGGTGCCGTCTGGAAACAGGCAGGACACATCAGATTCGTGTGCATATGAGTTCAAGGGGAAATCCGGTGGTAGGAGATAAGCTGTATGGAATAAAAAAAGAAAAATTTAATTTGACAGGTCAGCTTCTGCATGCGGCAACATTGGGATTTATTCATCCTATTACAGGAAAATATATGGAGTTTAGCGCCAAGCTGCCTCTTGATTTTAAAAATGTGCTTGATCTGCTTGATAAATCGGGAGAGGGGGATGTAAATGGCGAGGAAGAATAACCCGTCCAATCCTCATGAAGGACACAGAGCGAGAATGCGTGAAAAGTTATCAAAGAATACAGAACATACTTTGGAGGATCACGAACTTCTTGAAATGCTGCTCTTTTATATTTATCCCAGGTGTGATACTAACGAAAAAGCACATGCTCTTTTAAATAAATTCGATGGCAAGCTTTGCAACTTGCTTAATGCTGACAGACATCAGCTTATGGAAGCAGGTCTTACAAGAGTGAGTGCCTCATTCTTTGAACTTTTCCGTGAGTTGGTCAGGGCGTATAACCTGAGCAGGATAGACAGCGATTTCAGTTTCAATAGTCATGATGAACTTATTGATTATTGTATAGCACTTATCGATAATGCAAAAGAAGAAATATTTTATATTATATGCTTTGATGCCAAAGGCAGAAGAATATGTGATACAAAGGCGGCAACAGGTTCAATGCACAATATTGATGTTTCCATGCGTACAGTTGTGGATATTGCAATAAAGAATAATGCAGCGTCTGTTGTTCTTGTACATAATCATCCCAACGGAATATTGTCGGCGTCCATGGAAGATATCTCCACCACTCAGTATATTGAAAAGGCACTGGGCATTATTAATGTGTCAGTTGCCGACCATGTAATAGTTGCAAATGACAGAGCTATATCAATGCGTGAACAGGGATGTTTTGATGTAAAGATTGACGGCAGACTTATTCGCTGATTGAATTGTTTAAAAAACGGAATTATGCATAAAATAACCTAAGATACGGAGGTTATGTTTATGCCAAGCTATACCCAGCTTTATGAAAATGCGGCAGCTGCCGCAGTAAAAAAAGAACTTGAACGAAATCTTAAAAATCCTGGAGACCGGGCAGAGTATGAAGAAAAAAGACTTGCATGCCTTTTAAGACCTGACGATTATCCGCTTGTAGTACGCCTTGAAGATTGCCATTGTAAAAACGGCAGCTGTGATGTAAGCTGTGTGTTTGACGCTATTTACCGTGACAATCAGGGCAATATCGCCATTGATAAGGATAAGTGTACCGGGTGCTGCGAATGTATAACCAAATGCAGCGAGGGCAATCTTTCTCCAAAAAAGGATATCCTTCCCCTGTTTGAACTTTTAAAACAGCGTGAGACAAATCCTGTTTATGCAATTATAGCGCCTGCTTTTATAGGTCAGTTTTCAAATGATGTAACACCGGGCAAGCTTAGATCTGCCTTTAAACGAATGGGTTTTGAAGGGATGGTTGAGGTTGCTCTTTTTGCCGATATTCTTACGCTTAAGGAAGCTTTGGAATTTGAAGGACGAGTGCAAAACCCAACTGATTATATGCTGACAAGCTGCTGTTGTCCCATGTGGGTGGGCATGATTAAAAAGGTGTATAATGACATTGTTCCTCATATGCCCCCGTCGGTATCTCCCATGGTTGCCTGCGGACGCAGCATAAAAAAGCTTAAGGATAATGCTAAGGTTGTATTTATCGGTCCCTGTCTTGCTAAAAAAGCTGAGGCTAAAGAAAGTGATATTGCTGATGCGGTGGATTTGGTGCTAACCTTTGAGGAAGCAGCTGAGGTATTTGACCTGTTAGGTATAAATCCGGCACAGGAAGAGGAGGACAATCGTGATCATTCTTCGTTTGCCGGCCGCATATATGCCAGAACGGGAGGAGTAAGTGAAGCGGTAGAAAAAACTGTAAACTATTTAAATCCCCTGCGCAGTGTTCCATTTAAATCCGTGGCGGCAGACGGCGTTGCGGATTGCCGAAAACTGCTGTCCGATGTTATGGAAGGAAAAATAACCGCTAACTTTATTGAAGGAATGGGCTGCAAGGGCGGATGCGTGGGAGGCCCCAAACGAATTATTGATGTGCAGGACGGCAAGAAAAATGTAGAGGATTATGCCTCGTCTGCTGAATATACAACTCCAGTTAATAATCCGTTCGTTATTGAGCTTTTGAACCGTTTGGGTTATGATTCAATAGAAAGACTGGTTTCTGACGACACCATTTTTTCAAGAAACCCCAATTTTAATATTAACAGTAAATAATTCTAATGCCCCGCAGACAATTAATCTTGTTTCCGGGGTAAGTTTTTTTGTTAGCGGAATAATAATTTAATTGACGAAAAAAAGGTTTTGTGTTAAAATATTAATATATTAATATGCCTTGTAAAATGCCCTTTTAACAGTGTTTTTGATACCGGGTTTATTAAGACAAATACATATAAAGGATGGTAAAATAATTTGAAAAAATTTATCGCTTCATTTGCTGCGGCTGCATGTGTACTTTCAATGACTGCATCTGCAACGGTTATGGAATTTAAAATGAATGATACCAATCTTCGTGTGCAGTCTGATGACGGCACTATTACCAATCAGACTCTTGATGCAGCTCCTTTTACGGTCAACGACAGGACGGTTGTTCCCGTTCGTGTTGTTTCCGAAAGTTTTGGTGCAAATGTAGAATATAATGAATCTGACGAAACCGTTACAATAACAAAAGGAGATACTGTAATTGTTCTTACAATAGGTAAAAATACGGCAGTTGTAAACGGCGAAGAGATTTCCCTTGACGCTGCTCCTTTTACACAAAATGACAGAACAATGGTTCCGGTTCGCTTCGTTTCTGAATATCTGGGATATGATGTGCAGTACAATGAATATCCGGAAAGTGTAATTATCACTGATGAGTTACCTGCCATGACAGTAAACGGAATGGAAGTAAGCCGTGCGGAATATAAAATGCTGTTTGATGAAGCTATGGCTTCCGGAAATTATGACAGTGCAGAAGCTGTTAGGAATTCTATCGAATCTCTTTTGCAAGAGATTTATGTGCTTTACGGAAACAGAGATATGACCGATTACGCAAAAAGTGTTTTTGACAATTCATTTAATTATGAGCTGTATTCACAAAATGTAAATGCTCTTGAATCTACATATGCCGCTCTTATGACAAAGAATGCCATTGCATCAGACTATTATAAATCTGTATATGAAAATTCCGCTGTTAATATCGATGATAAAGCAGCAGAAGATTATTATAATCAGAATTATGTGACTGCAAAGCATATTCTTATACCTACAATTGACCTTGAAACATATAAAGACTATTCGGATGAAGATAAGGCAGAGGCAAAAAAACTTGCTGAAGATATATACAGCCGTATACAAGACGGAGAAGATTTTGATACTCTTATGAATGAGTATTCAAAAGATACCGGTCTTGCTTATTATCCTGACGGATATACATTTTCATACGGAGAAATGATACTTGAATTTGAAGAAGCAGCTTTTGCTCTTGAAGAGGGAGAGATAAGCGAACCTGTGGAGTCGGTTTACGGCTGGCATATAATTAAAAGAGAACCTCTTGAGAAACTGAGCGAAACCAACAAGCAGCTTATTAAGAGTACTTTGTCCGAGACGATGATACAATCATTGATTCAGAGAGAAGTAGATAGTGCAAGTGTTGAAAAAAATGAGGATGTTATACGCTCGGTAACAGGCGAATGATAGATTATATTATAATTTAGACATAAGACTTCACATCGGAGGTAATTCTTATATGCGGATTTCAGTTCTCGGTCCTGAGGGCACTTTCAGCGGCAATGCCGCAAAAAAGTATATACAGATAAACAAGATAGATGCGGACATTTCCTATTGCCCTACAATAGATGAAGCTTTTGAACAAGCCGTAACGGACTGTGATCTTGCAATTGTCCCCATAGAAAATACACTTGACGGCTATGTGCAGCGGACATTGGATTTGCTGTTGGAAATGCCTGTGCACATAAAATCAGATATTACCATTCCGGTAAGTTTTGCCCTTGCCGCAAATGCTGACTGCAAGGAGAATATTAAGAGACTTTTTGTTCAGTTTAAATCCGCAGGACAATGCAGAGATTTTATTTCATCTCTCAATTTAAAAAGCGTTGTGAACACAGAAAGCAATATGATTTCTTATTATGAAGCCGAAAAAGGTGTTGAAGGAGACGGTGCCATTATTCCCGAACATATGCTTGAAAATTCTTCTTCAAGGCTTAAAATAAGCGGAGTTACCGATACTCTTTCCAATTTTACACGCTTTGCCGTTATTGAACGGGGAGCTTTTAGTACGGCTAACAATCAGGGGCTTGATATAAGAGTGCCTCTATATGTAATGCCGGAGGAAGATCGTCCCGGTATACTGTTTGAAATACTTCAGGAATTTTCTGATAAAAGGATTAATCTTACTTCTATTATGTCCCGACCAACAAAAAAAGAGATGGGTACATATAACTTTTACATTGAGGCATCAGGAAAATCTTCGGAACTGGACAAAATACTTTCTGTTGTCGATAAAATGAAAAAAACACATGAAATAAAAATAATCGGTGTATACTAAACCGATCAAACGGGGGGATTTTTATGAAAAAAAGAATTATTAGCATGGGTTTGATTGTGGTTATGCTTCTGTCTGTTTGGGTATTCGCAGCTGATACAGAAGATGAGCAGGCATTTACCGTGGTAAGCATAGCTTACCCCCAGGGGGAGGAATTTTTTGAAAAAGATTACCAAACCTACTCCCATATAATGGCGCGCTATGCAGATGATAAAACGCCTATTCCCTTATCCGCTTGTTATGACGGTTATGTTTATGCTACCGTGCCGGTGGAAAATGCAAACCGAGAAATAGAAGGTTTCATTTCACAGGAAATTGAGTTTGCCGACGATAACGGAGATTATGAATATTATATA
>URVP01000059.1 GCA_900551345.1 uncultured Eubacteriales bacterium | reverse complement strand
AGCCATTATAACGCTTTTTTCAGTCCGGAGATTCTAAGAACTCTGCCCCTTGCTCCCGTTCAGGGCAATCATGAAGCAGGAGCTCAGCATTATTCGCTTCACTTTAATCTGCCCAATCTCACCCAATACGGGAAGACCTCAAGCGGCGGTGAGGACGGAGATTATTATTACACCTACGGCAATACTTTGTTTATGTTTTTAAATACAAATAATACTACTGTTTCGGAGCATGTTGCCTTTATGAGAGAAGCGACAGCGGCAAATCCCGATGCAAAGTGGAAGGTACTTATGTTTCACCATTCCATATACAGCACTACCGAACACTATACCGGAGCATATGTTGAGCGCTTTATAAACGGTATGGTTCCCGTTATAGACGAACTTGGCATAGATCTGGTTTTGATGGGTCATGACCATGTTTATGTAAGAACTTATCTTATGAAGGGCAATCAGGTACAATCGGAGCTAAACACGGATGAAAACGGAAATATAATTAATCCCGAAGGCACCTTTTATGTAACGGGCAATTCGCCCAGCGGAAGCAAATATTATGACATAGAACTTACCGACCCTGATTTTGCTGCGGTAAACAGTCAGCTGCAAGTTCCTACTTTTTCTTATGTGAAAGTGAACGGCAGACAACTCTCTTTTACAACCTACAGAACGGACACCATGGAAGCGGTGGACAGCTTTTCAATCGTTAAAAATAACCCTGTGTCATCTGCTCCCGGGCTTAGTCTTGACTACTGCGGATTTATAAAGGACGATGCAGCTCTTGATTCTTTGTATCGTGATGACACGGGTAGCATATTCGCTCAAACCGTTTTGTCAAACGATTCGGATACTGAGTATAATTTTGTTCTCGCAATGGCAAAGTATAATTCGGACAATCAACTAACCGATTTAAAGATTGCTGATCCTGTGACGATTCCGGCATATACTGAATCAGACGGCGGATGTGTTTCAATTAAAGTGCGCACACCTGCTGTTGAGGCTGACTCAATGCAGCCGGGAGACAGGCTTAAAATCTTTTTGTGGAATAACTTTAATGACTTGACGCCCCTTTCTGTTTCGCTTGAGGCGTGTATGCTTGATGAAGACCGCCCCGTACTTGACCCCAATACCCTGTTGTACGAGTGCGAAAGTCTTGTGACTGCTTCATCGGGAGCAGAGGAAAAGGATGTTACCGACGGCGAATGCAGCGGTGATAAATACAATATGTTAAGTGCCGACGAAACCGGAGATTATGTTGAATATTCAGTAAATATTCCCTCATCAGGCAAATGGGAGATAAGCGTTGCATTTAAGAGCGGTATTGACGCAGGCAAATTCCGTATTTATCTGCCTCAGTCTGAAAAATATATAGGAACTGAGGAAATTGATGAATATTCCACGGATGAAACCGTCAAGACTGTTACCGTGGGTAAATATTCTTTTAATTCCGCAGGAGATAAGCAATTCAGGTTTATAATAACAGGTAAGAATGATGAAAGCAGCAGTTACATTCTTCGTAATGATGCGATTATACTGCGTAAGGCTGATTAGTTTTCTCTATTTGCTCCATTGACAAAATTACGAAAAGTATGCTAAAATATATTAGTGTAAGGAGCTGATACTATGGAAATAATTATAACAAAAGATAATTTTGATTCGGAAGTAACTAATTCAGATAAACCGGTACTTCTTGATTTCTGGGCTACATGGTGTGGTCCTTGCCAGATGATTGCACCTGTCATTGCCGAAATTGCCAATGAGCGTGATGATATAAAGGTCGGTAAAGTTAATGTGGATGAGCAGCCTGAGCTTTCCGTGTCCTTTAAGATTGTGAGCATACCTACTCTCGTTGTTATTAAAAACGGCGAGGTAACAGCAAAGGCTATAGGTGTGCAGACAAAGAACGCAATTCTTGAAATGCTCGAAAAATAATATTCTGAAAGAAGGTTTCAGTATGGCCGTACGCCTTAATGACAACAAAGAAGTTGTAAAAACAGTAAAGGAAGGACTTAAACGCACAGGCGGTTATTGTCCGTGCAGAACTGCCAGAACCGAAGAATATAAATGTATGTGCGAGGAGTTTAAAAAGCAGATAGCGGACAAGGACTTTGAAGGCTATTGTCACTGTATGCTTTATTACAAGAGTAAAGATTAATAAAATCCGTAATAGCATAAAAACAGTTGAATAACAAGGACATAAAATTTGCGGGACTGTATTGCCTTAGGCTATGCAGTTCTGCTTTTTTTGTATAATTCTTTTCTGTGCGGCTGTACGGGGGTATACATAAAAATTGACTATTGACAATAATACGATTTCGTATTATAATGTCAGTACGATTTCGTATTGAGGTGAAAGCTAAAAATGACTGATAAAACTTATGATTATATGCGCAGACTTGTGCATGCCGTAAATAAAATGGACGGCGTATATTATCTTTTTGCAAAAAGATATAACTACAATGAAAACACGCTGATGTTTCTCTATGCTCTTGATGACGGAAAGCCTCACTCCCAGAAGGAAATAAGCGAAGAATGGCTTATTCCCAAGACTACCATCAATTCCATTGTAAAGACAATGCTTGCCGATGGGCTGATTGAATTTCTTCCGGAAAAAAGCAGTAAAGAAAAAGGAATAGTTTTAACAGATAAGGGACGCAGGGAGTCTACGGCAATGATGCATAATCTTTTCGTTGCAGAAGAAAAAGCCATTAAAAGAACATTATGCAAATATTCACCTCAGTTTGTTGAAGCGTTGGAAGCATTCAGCAATAATCTTAAACTGGAATTTGAAAACATGGAAAGTGAGCAAAAGGAATATTCTGAATATGAGTAATATAGACATTTTTACAAAAACAAAACCTTTGAAACTTTTTCTGATGGTCGCCCTGCCGGGTGCAGTAAGTATGGTTGCATCCTCTCTTTGGTGCATTTTTGACGGTATATTTGTGGGCAATTTTTTGGGCGAAACAGCCTTTGCAGCCCTGAATTTGGGATTGCCCTTTGTTATGCTGAACTTTGCATTGGCTGATTTAATTGGTGTGGGGTCATCAGTACCTATTGCTATAGCTCTTGGGCAAAATAAAAATAACGAGGCTAATAACTATTTTACCTGTGCCTGCCTTCTGATTTTTATAACGGGAGTTTTATCGGGAGCAATTCTATTTGTGACAGCGCCTTATCTGCCCCGTCTTATGGGTGCAGACGGAGAACTGGCTCGTCTGTCTGTGTGCTATATCCGTGTGTATGCGGTTGCATCTCCTTTTACTACTGTTACATTTGCGGTAGATAATTTCCTGCGTATATGCGGAAAAATAAAAAGCAGTATGATGCTTAATATTTTGCTGTCAGTGTTGATTTTCATATCGGAATTTATCTGCATTGCCGTATTGGATATGGGAATCAGCGGTTCGGCGTTTGCTGTAAGCCTGGGACTGATTTTATGCAGTATTGTTGCATTATATCCGTTTGTTAGGAAAAAACTTGTTTTGCGCTTCTGTAAACCTCAACTTCATTTTTCAATGCTACGCCAGTTTGTAATGAACGGCAGCCCTACTTTTTTAAATACAACGGCTTCAAGGCTGACAGCTGTTATAATTAACAGTGTTCTTCTGCATTTGGGAGGTTCGATTGCAGTAAGCATATACGGGGTTTTGTCCAGTTCGGGAGATGTGATACTCCAGCTTATGTACGGGACCACCGACTCTCTCCAGCCTGCTGTAAGCTATAACTGGGGCTGCGGAAATGTAAACAGAGTGAAACACATTGCAAAGTGCGGAGTTGCCGGCGGTGCAGTCATATCTCTTGCCGGAATGATATGTATGCTTATTTTGCCTGAGACTATCGTAATGCTGTTTTTAAAGGAAAGTGATGCAGGTATACTATCATTAGCGGTTCACGCTCTGCGAATATACAGCCTAACATATCTTACAAGATGGTTTGGATTTGCCGTCCAGGGTATATTGGTAGCGGTGGAGAAACCTGTTTTAGCCGGTATTTTGTCAATTTCCTATTCTCTGGTAATACCTGTTGTATTGCTGCTTGCTTTGTCGCCCTTTGGTCTTGATGGAATATGGCTTAATGTACCTGTTACATCTTTAGCTGTTTCAATTATGGCGCTGATATTTATCGCACGCTTAAATAAGAATATTAGCTTAAAAGAATCGTTGTAATTTTATAAGATGACCGGCAGCTATTATCAGCTGCCGGTCATCTTAATTTTTAAAGGAATATAGTGTCTTTAAGTCCTGTCACTAATTAAATCTGTTTTAACTTACTGAAACTGTGCTCTGTAAAGGGCGGCGTAAACACCGTTTTTTTCCATCAGAGCGTTATGATTTCCCTGCTCTGCAATATCGCCGTTTTGCACCACTAGAATCGTATCAGCATTGCGAATGGTTGAAAGACGATGTGCAATAACAAAGCATGTCTTATCCTTCATAAGGGTACGCATTGCCTCTTGAATTTTCAGCTCTGTTCGAGTATCAACATTAGATGTTGCTTCGTCTAAAATCAGCATATGTGCATCCAGCAGCATTGCTCGTGCAATAGTTAAAAGCTGTTTTTGTCCCTGTGATATTCCCGTGCTCTCTCCGTCTAAAAATGTATCATATCCTTTTGGCAGCCGACTGATAAATGAGTGTATGTGTGCTGCTTTTGCCACTCGCTGAACATCGTCAATGGTAGCGCCTTTTTTTCCGTATGCAATATTGTCAAATACCGTTCCGCTGAAAAGCCATGTATCCTGAAGTACCATGGCATATGACAGCCTCAGGCTTCGGCGTGTTATGTGGTCAATTTTAATTCCATCCAAAATTATCGAGCCGCTGTCCGGGTCGTAAAAACGCATGAGCAGATTTATAAGTGTTGTTTTGCCTGCTCCCGTAGGACCTACAATGGCAATCAGCTTGCCCGGTGATGCGTGCAGGTTAAGGTCGTGTATTATGGTTTTGCCCGGAAGGTATCCGAATCGTATGTGCTCCATTTTTACATCGCCTTTTACCTGTTTTATCTCTGTTGCGTCTATGGCATCGGCAGGTTCCGGTTTTTCATCTATCAGGCGAAATACCCTTTCTGCAGCCGCACAGGCAGACTGCAATTCGCTTATAATGTTGGCGGTTTCGTTTATGGGGCCTGAAAATTTGCGTGAATACAGCACAAACGAGGACAGTGCGCCCAAGGTCAAATGATTGAACAAAAACAGCGCAGCGCCGAACATACTTACAAAAGCAAGGGACAGGTTGTTTATAAAATTAACTGACGGTCCGGTCATACTGCCGTAATAATCTGCATCATAATAAGCGTCTACCGCTTCTTTATTTCTGATATCAAATTGTTTTAAGAAATATTCTTCTCTGTTATACGACTTGATGGTTTTTTGCCCTGTTATAATTTCCTCCACATATCCGTTGAGTTCTCCCAGTTTTGCAGAGCGTTTGCGAAACAGAGGTCGAACCTTTTTGGTCATGTACCGGGTAAATACAATTGATGCCGGAACAGTCACGGCAAATACCAATACCAAAACAGGTGAGATGCTGACCATCATAATAAGAGACCCTGCCACAGTAATTACACTGGCGGCAATCTGCAAAAGGTCATTGGATAATGAGGCGTTCACAGTATCAATATCGTATGAAATTCGTGATACAATATCTCCCGTTTGATGTCTGTCAAAGAATGATACGGGCAGACTTGCCAGTGTTTGAAATACATCTTCACGCATGCGGAAAACTATTTTCTGGCTCAGATTTATCATAATGACCGATAGAATGTAGGATAGTAATGATGAAAATATGTAAAATATCAGCATTAGTGTGCAGTAGTAAAATACCGGCTTAAAATCAACACTGCCTGCTTGTGTGCCTATGGCGTCTATAGCTTTGCCGGACAGTGCCGGACCGATAAGGGCAAGGACATTGCTTATCAGTGTGAGCAGTACGGCGGCAAGCATTATAAGTTTATGTTTGCATAAATATCCCCATAAGCGTATTAAAACCTGTTTGCGGTTTTTAGCTTTTTCAGGTGCTGTGCGAGGTTCTTTAGGCAACCTCATCACCCCCAATCTGAGACCTTCCGATTTCACGGTACAGTTCGCAGTTTTTCATAAGTTCTTCATGAGTGCCGTATCCTACCGCATGTCCTTCGTCAAGTACCAGAATACGGTCTGCATGCATTACCGAGCTTATCCTCTGAGCTACCACAATTGCGGTAGTGTCTTTAAAGTTTTCACGCAAAGCAGCCCTAAGTTTGGCGTCTGTACGGTAATCTAAAGCAGAGGAGGAATCGTCCAATATTAATATTTCAGGATTGCCTGCCAATGCCCGTGCAATAAGCACTCGCTGTTTCTGACCTCCGCTAATGTTGGTGGCTTTGGCTGTCAGCCGATGATTTAATCCGTCCGGCAGCGTCTCGATAAATTCCTGTGCCTGGGCGCATCTTGCAGCTCGTTTAATCTGCTCTTCCGGCAGTCCCCTGCCAAAATCAATATTTGCCGCAATTGTGTCACCAAACAAAATATCTCCCTGAAATACCACGCCGAACATGCTGTGCAGCTTTTCCGGCGGAATGCTGTTTATGTTTTGCCCGTTTATACGAATTTCTCCGCTGTCAGGGTCATAAAGACGCATAAGCAGGTTTGCAACTGTACTTTTTCCGCTGCCTGTTGCACCTATAATTCCCAGTGTTTCTCCCTTTTTTATTCCCAGTGAAATGTCTGTAAGATTATCCTCCGTCTTTTGATAGGAAAAAGATACTTTGTCAAATACAATATAATCTTCTTGTGCAGAAATCTCTGCCGTCTCATTAGTAGGCAGATTGTCCTCGGTGTTTAGCACTTCTACTATACGGGCGGCTGATGCACTGCCCTTGGAATACATCATAAACATACGGTTTATAGACATAAGAGCATTTAGGATTATGGTAAAGTAGGTAAGAAATGCCAGAATTTTGCCCGGTTGGGTAAGCCCGGCATTTACCCTCCATGCACCTACAGCAATAACAGCCGTAAGACCTGCATTCAGTGTCAGGTTCATTATCGGATTGGTAAGAGCCATGGTGGTTGAGGCTTTCTTTTCCCTGCGTACCACTTCTGCATTCACATCTGAAAATCGGCTGCACTCATATTCGGATTTTGAAAGTGCTTTGATTACACGGATGCCTGTTATGTTTTCACGCACGGTACGAACCATGGTGTCAACTCCGGTTTGTAAGTTTGTGTACATGGGAATGCCTTTGCGTGATATGTAAGATATAAGCCCTCCCAGCAGAGGAAGAGTGGAAATCAGCACCAATGCCAGTACCGGTTCCAATGCAAGCGTAATGCATATGCCGCCAAGAAGCAAAATGGGGGCGCGCACTCCAAGCCTTTGCATCATTCCTATCATCTGATGAATATTATATGTATCTGATGTCAGGCGGGATTCCAAAGAAGGAATTGTAAAGTCGTCAGTCTGACTGCACGACAGCTTTGTAATTTTATCAAACAAATCATGACGAAGCGCTTGTGTGGTCAGCTGTGCCACACGAGATGCCATGCGGTTTGCTACTATATTGGTTATCAGAGCCGCAGCAGAACAAATAACCATAATAATACCCCACCATATAATCAGCGACAGACGGCCCAATGGCACCACATCATCGATAAGATATGATAAAATCCACGGCAGAAGCAGATCCATTATTGACCCTATAAATTTTATTGTAAGGCCAATGCTCATTCGACCAAAATAAGGACGAAGATACTGCGAAAATATCTGTTTCACTTGTGCACCGCCTCCTTATCTTTTTTCGCCATCCAAGCTGTCCCAATCGGGAATGGTTCCGTCTTTATCCTCCACGGCCTGCTTTGCTCTGTCGGCAATACGGCTGAGCATATTGACGAACTGCTCCTGTTCGGTCTCTGACAGCTCTGAAAACAGCATCTCATTCCATTCCTTCATGCTGCGTTGCACATCCGGATACAGCTTTTGTGCATCTGGGGTTGGATATACCCGCATTACCCTGCGGTCGTTTTCGTCAGGAATGCGCGTTACATATCCTTGTTTTTCAAGTGCATTAATTTGACGGGTAACATTGCTTTTGTTAACCCATATGCGTTGTGCCAGCTGCTCCTGGGAAATTCCCGGATTTTTGCATACATGAAATAAGTAAAAGTGCTGGTGTGGACGAAGCTCGTTATTGCCCAGCCGCACACTGCGGTACTGCCCGGCACAGCGGTAAATTCGGTTAATATATTTCATTAATGAGTCCATTATGATGCCTCCTTTTACATTCTGTATAAAGGTTGCGTGTGCAACTATATAAATATTTTACCATAT
>URVP01000058.1 GCA_900551345.1 uncultured Eubacteriales bacterium | reverse complement strand
CGGCAGACATGGTTAAGAGGGGCAGCCGGTTTGACCCTCGGGATGTTCCTTCGGTAATAAGCGGAAAGGAAAGCACTCGTCATGGTATTGTTTTGGCAAAATCCGTTCCGGCAGCTAAATTGGGGATAAAGACAGGAGAACCTCTTTTTATGGCAAGGGAAAAATGTCCGGACTTGGTGGTGCTCCCAATGTCCGATGGTATATATAGCGTAAAAAGTATTGAGTTTTATAATATGCTGCTTAATTTTTCGCCTGATGTGGAACAGTTTTCTGTAGATGAATGTTTTTTAGATTACAGTAACATGAATAAGTTTTTCGGAAGTCCGGAAAATTGCGCACGGCTTATAAGCAAACGAATAAAGGAGGAGTTGGGTTTTACGGTAAATATTGGTATTTCCACAAATAAACTGCTTGCGAAAATGGCAGGTGATTTTGAAAAGCCGGATAAAATACATGAGCTTTATCCTCATATGATAAAAGAAAAAATGTGGCCGCTGCCTGTTGGAAATCTCTTTAGTGTAGGAAGAAGAACAGCTGATTATTTAAACAGCATAGGAATTGTTACCATAGGCGATCTTGCACACGCAAGCGCTGCTGTACTCAAACCGGTATTAAAAAGCAATGCAGAAAGACTGATTGCAGCAGCAAACGGCATAGATAAAAGCGAGGTTAAAACAAATTCTCAGCCGGCTAAAAGCATGAGTATGTCATATACTACTCCTTGTGATATAAATACAATAGAAGAGACTAAAAATTATCTTATTACGCTTTGTGAAAATTTGAGCGGAAGATTAAGAGACAATCATTGTACGGCAGGCGGCGTAAGAGTCAGCCTTTTGTCGAGAGACAGAGAAGACAAATCCCATCAGATGACTCTCGACTGTCAGACATGCTGCACCAATACGCTTATAAAATATGTCTGCTTTTTACTGGAAAAAGTATGGAACGGTAAACCTGTCAGAAAAATAGGAGTATCTTTTTGGAACCTTAAATCGGATAAATTTATACAAGGAAGCATATGGACGGGGAAAAAAGAAATTATGTGGAATGATTTTGATCAAGCGTCTGACACCATAAGGAGACGATTCGGTGAAGGTATGCTAAAACCTTGCAGCACGATGGATAGCCCGGTTTATAAACATACTAAAATCGTTGCTTTTGCTCCGAAATTTTCTTTGTCCGGTTTACAAAAATGTTGATGGGTAAAAATGCTTGACATATTTATAAAAAACGAGTATAATACTTTAATTGGATAAATGTGCAAAATAAACGAACTGAATAGGAGCGTGTATTATGGCAAAACAAGTAACTTTGACCTATGAAGGTCTTGAAAAACTTGAAAAAGAACTTGAATACCTTAAAACGGTCGGCAGAAACGAAGTTGCGGAAAAAATAAAAGAAGCAAGAGGTTTCGGCGACCTTTCAGAGAATTCCGAATATGATGAGGCTAAAAATGAGCAGGCGCAGATGGAAGTAAGAATTGCACAGATAGAAGCCATGCTCAAAAATGTAAAACTTATCGACGAGGAAGAAATAGACACTGATAAAGTTTCCGTAGGTTGTAAAATCAAAGCGAAAGATCTTACTTATAATGAAACGGTTGAATATACAATCGTCGGCTCAACGGAAGCAAATCCATTTGCCGGCAAGCTGTCCGACGAATCACCGGTAGGTGCTGCATTTATCGGAAAAGGAATAGGAGATAAAGTTACCGTTGAAACTCCGGGCGGAGTATGCGAATATGAAATTTTATCAATAGAAAAATAATTACGGAGGATTATATAAATGGCGGAAATTGAAAACGAAGTTCTTGACCTCAGCGAAATTTTGCAGGTAAGACGAGATAAGCTTGCCGCTCTTAGAGAAGCAGGCAAAGACCCTTACGAGATAACAAAGTATGATGTTACTAATCACGCAAAAGAATTAATAGATGAGTTTGAATCATATGAAGGAAAGAATGTTTCTGTTGCCGGAAGATTAATGTCTAAAAGAGGAATGGGCAAAGCGTCTTTTTGTGACCTTCTTGACAAGACAGGTAAAATACAGCTTTATCTCAGAATAGATGAAGTAGGCGAAGAAAATTACGAAGAAATCAAAAAGCTGGACATTGGTGATATAGTAGGCGTAGAAGGAGAAGTTTTCCGTACAAAAAGAGGAGAAATCTCTATAAAGGGAAGCAAAGTTACACTGCTTTCAAAATCCCTTTTGCCTCTGCCGGAAAAATTCCACGGCTTAAAAGATACCGATTTAAGATACAGACAGCGTTATGTGGATTTGATTGTTAATCCTGAGGTAAGAGATACATTTGTAAAGAGAACGCAGATTATAAAAGAAATGAGAGCTTTCTTGGATGAAAGAGGCTTTCTTGAAGTTGAAACCCCCATGCTTAATACAATTTCCGGCGGTGCTACGGCAAGACCTTTTATAACCCATCATAACACTCTGGATTTGCAGATGTATTTAAGAATAGCTACAGAGCTGCATCT
This sequence comes from uncultured Eubacteriales bacterium, assembly GCA_900551345.1. Taxonomy (GTDB): domain Bacteria; phylum Bacillota; class Clostridia; order Monoglobales; family UMGS1388; genus UMGS1388. The sequence goes on along the minus strand of URVP01000058.1, from coordinate 5,827 downwards.
TAAGCGTCTTATCGTAGGCGGATTTGAAAGAGTTTACGAAATAGGCCGTAATTTCAGAAATGAAGGTATGGATGTAAAGCACAATCCTGAGTTTACTTCGATTGAGCTTTATCAGGCATATACCGATGTTAACGGCATGATGGACATTACAGAAGAGATGATTTGTGATATTACCGAAAAGGTATGCGGAAGCCTCAAGATTACATATCAGGGCGAAGAAGTTGATATGTCAAGAGGTTGGAAGAGAATGACCATGATAGAAGCAGTAAAAGAATACAGCGGAGCCGATTTCAGCAAAATCACCTCTGACGAAGACGCAAGATACCTTGCTGAAACCGTAGGTGTTAAGGTCGATCCGAGCGCTACATGGGGAAGTTGCCTAAGCGAAGTGTTTGAAGAGAAGGTTGAAGATAATCTTGTTCAGCCTACATTCATAATTGACTACCCCGTTGATGTTTCTCCTCTTGCAAAGCGCAAGAAAGATGATAAGAGACTTACGGAGCGTTTTGAATTGTTTATTACAAGAAGAGAATTTGCTAACGCTTTCTCCGAGCTTAACGACCCTATCGACCAAAAAGAAAGATTTCTCAAACAGGTTGAAGCAAGAAACAACGGCGACGAAGAAGCCGGCATGATGGATGATGACTTCATTACAGCTCTCGAATACGGACTTCCGCCTACAGGCGGCATGGGCTTGGGTGTAGACAGACTTGTTATGCTTCTCACCGACAGTGCATCAATCCGTGATGTCCTGCTTTTCCCGACAATGAAGCCGATTGATAAATAATCCACCATATATGGTTTTGAGAGGGTTATTTATAACAACATCTTGTGTTTTTGTAACAATGGAAATATAGATTTACCAAATTATTTACCAAAAAATTTATTTAAAAGCACACGATATAGTACGAAATAAGCACTATCTTTTACGGATAGTGCTTTTTCAATGTCCTGTTTTATTAAATTGAAGTGTCCCCATAATATTTTTGAAGTGTGCAAGTAGGTTTGTTTCTGCTATACTGTATGTAGTGAAACAATTTCACTACTTTAATTCTTTTATTGGAAACAAACACAAAACAACCACAACCAACCACACGAAGCAAAGAGCGGGAAACTGCTCTTTCTTTGTATCTAAAATAAAAATACCACCGTAGCAAATACATACTGCATACGGCGGTTATTATGTTCTGTTGGATTTATTAAATTCTGCTATTACCCTACGGACAGTATCAATTTGTGTTTCGTTAAGTGTTGATACATCAAGCGTTTTGCTTTTTTCTACTCCAAGCAAATAATCAGTTGTTACCTTGAAATAATCAGCAATTAAAATTAGTACATCAAATGTAGGATAGCCCATACCATTTTCATATTTACTAACAACAGCTTTTGATAATCCTAATTGGAAGCCTAAGTCTTTCTGTGTTAAGTTATGGCTTTTTCGTAATTGTTTTAATACTGTACCAAAATCACAAACATTCATTTAATCACCGCCTTTTTATTATATAATTATATACAAAAAGCGGTTTATGTTTCATAGATTATAGTCAACGATATATTGACTTTTCGGATTTTATATGCTATAATATACATATCAGTATTTATGGGGGGAAGTGCAACTATGGGAGCAAAAAACAAAGTTATTGCGGGAGATTACGAAGGCGGGGAAATATTTTGTGCCTTTGATAATCTGTCAATAATTGGTACAGCTAATAATATGCCATTGGATAAAAGCACTATTAAAAGCTATGATATTATAGACGAAGAAAGCAGAAAAAGTGCTACAAGTGCAGTAGGTAGGGCTGCCGTTGGTACTTTCCTATTGGGTCCGGTTGGATTGCTTGCGGGCGTTACAGCCAAGAGAAAAGGCATTTATACTATTGCTCTTGAATATCACAAAGGCGGTAAAAGTCTAATAGAAATAGACGAAAAACGATATAAGCTATTGATTAAAAAAATGTTTTAAAACGGGGGTAAATTATGAAAAAGATTATAAGTATAATGCTGTTGTTAGTTATGTGTATATCCCTTTTAACAGCCTGTGGCGGTAATGATAAATGCGGGGCGTGTAATGGTAGCGGGTACTATCAAAAAAAGACTTGCCCTATATGTAAAGGGAGCGGGCATAGCGACTATGACCCATACGAGCAATACAAGAACATAGGAAAATAATTGAATGTGTACATTCAAGAAATAGTTAAAAGTAAAGCGGGGTTTTATGCCCCGCTATTTCTATCTTATAACCAATGTATAAGCCTTTGTCTTTTCGTCTGCGTTACAGTACAATGTAACAACATCACCAAGCAGACAACAGCTTGTATCAACACTTACCCTGTGTATATGGTTAAATCTCATTTTACCGCTTTTGGATTGAAGCTGTACAATGTTTGGGTTAGTTGCTATAAGTATATCATTAAAGGTTAAGCACATATGCAAGGGCTGTGCGATTGAATAACACCGCCGTTCTGTGCCTTGCATATAGTCGCCGTTGTTTTCGTCATTGTAGATTATTTCTTTCGGTCTTTTCTCTGTTATATAGTCCTTAAATTCAGTTATATTCAGCATATCCATTTTGATTACCTCTTTTCCTCAAATTCTTTTATAAGTTTGTCAAGTGTCGGTCTGCTTATGCCAAGCTCACAGGCAAGAGCCGATTTTGTGATTTCCCTTGATATATAGCGGGCGTAACATTCGGCAAAGTTGCCGACAGTTTTACACTTACCGCCTTTATATTTTCCGCTCCGCTTTGCTATTGCAATACCCTCTCTTTGTCGCTCCAATAGGTTTACACGCTCAAATTCGTTTATAGCTCCTATCATAGTCAACATCAATTTCCCTGTTGGCGTTGATGTATCTATGTTTTCCTTGTTGCTTATAAGGTGTACGCCTTTTGCGTTAAGCTGTTCCACTATGTCAAGCAAGTCCCTTGTAGAGCGGGCAAGTCTTGAAAAATCGTGTATGTGTATTGTGTCCCCCTCTCTTGCAAACTCTAAAAGCTCTTGCAGTTTTGGTCTATTGGTATCTTTGGCTGATACCTTTTCAGTAAACCACTTTTCAATATTATATCTTTGCATAGCTTCAATTTGTCGCTGTTCGTTCTGCTCTATGGTTGAAACTCTTATATAAGCAATATTCATAATATATCCCCCTTTGTAAAATTCAAATTATAATGTGCTTTACATTTTGTAAAAGCGGTCGAAAAACAACTTTGTTTTTACAGCTTTGTAGGTTATCCAAAATGTAAATACAGGGTGTACCCTGTTTTATTAGATAGTAGCGGGGATTGCTCCCCGCATATCCATTATTTAAACAGTAACCACGCTACAAACAATCCAAGTAAAGGATTTAAAGCGGAAGCACATACAACGATTATACAACATATTAAACCGCCCACCTTATTCACCCCTCTATCATTCTTTGCATACAATCACCGCATATAACATTGACCTGTTTTGTTGCTCTTACGCTGTTACCACAACAAGGGCAAATATATTTTCTGTGGTGGTTGTTTGGTGTTACGCCTATTGGCTTAAGCTCCCCGCCGTTGCTTGCGTGTGTGCCAATTCCAATAGCTGTAAATGTTGGATTTGCTCTGCACATTTCAACCTCTCTTAATTCAGTATGTTCAAGTACCCATTCAAGTAAGCTGTCTGCGGGGGCTGTGTGTGCATATCCGTATTTGTCTGTGCGTGTAACAATCAATCCTCTTTGTTCCGCTTGCTTTGCAAAATGCTTGTTGTGATATGTACCGCCCCTTGATGTGTCGGCTATATTTAAAACAATGTCATTGTACATATGCACCATTTCGTGTACAAGTGAAGCAATGATATTTTCAAGCGGTCTGTCAAGTGTTCCACTTGCTATGTTTATCTCTCTTTTCTTGCTGTCCTTTGTGTCCCAAATGTCAAAAGGTACATAGTGGGCGTATGCTCTCGGCGTAGGTATAACTGTTATAATTGGTGTAGGTAATTCATTATCAAATATTTCATCATTGATAAGTCTAAATGCTTTTTCAAGCTCTCCTGTTAATCTACTCATTTTGTCAATCTGTTTCATAATGTAAACGCTCCTTTAATTCTCATATTTTAATATTGATTTTATGGAGCGGATACGATATAATATATGTACCCGCTCCTTGTGGTTGTGGGTGTTAAGTCCTTTGCTGTGTCGCTTTGGTCGGTGGCTTTTGCAAGGGGCTTTTCTTATGCAATGCTAAATCTACGGCTTGATGTTTGCTTTGTGTACTGTTTGTACATTTCTGCGTGTTCTTTTTTAAATGATGTAGTGTCGAAGCGGTTTGATAACACCGAAGTCCAACGGCAAATAAATCTGCCCGCTTCTATTTCTTCTGTGTCCTGTGAAAGCATTTCGGCTTTTATTTCATCTTTTAATGCTTCCGCTTCTGCTTTGGCTTCTTCTGCAAGTGCTTCCCATTCTTGCAACTTTGCAATTTTCATTTCCATTTCTTTTACTGATAACATTTCGTTATCCCCCTTTAATTCCTTTATTCAGCGTGCGGTCTGTTGCCCTTGCTGTGATTATAGTATAGCACATTGTGTAATGTTCGTCAATAGGCACATTGCACAATGTTTTTAATTTCTTTTTGTGCAAAAAGTACATTGCGTAATGTACTGCATTGTGATATAATATAGCTACAATGGGAAAGGTGCAAACAAATTACTTGACACAGCCCACGCATAGCGGGGTAGTTTTGGTATTTTGTCGGCTGATGATGTGTCTATATGTATAAGTCGCTTCATCTCCCATATACAAGTTAAAATATTTATTGGGGGTGTTGTTATGGCATACAAAGACAAAACAAACGCAATCAAATACAACAACGAATTTAACAAACAGGCATATGACAGAATTAGTCTTATGGTAGCAAAGGGCAAAAAAGAGCTTATCCAAGAGAAAGCAAAGGCAAACGGCGAGAGCTTGAACGCATTTATTAACAGGGCTATTGATTTGTTATTGGATAAATAAAAGATATACCCGACCACCATTTACTATATATATGAAATGCCACAGCATACAGGGTACACCCTTTGTGGCTATAAATTGAAGTGTCTATATTCAAAAAATATTAGTACAATTTTTGAGAAAACATTGACTTCATTTTTTCGGTGTGGTATAATCAACACATAACAACAGAATATAAGGTTTGTAAGAACGCCAAAAGGCTAATGCTGTAAGTAAGTCGTGCTTCACAAAGTAGATTTTTCTATCTTGTGATGTACGGCTTTTTTATTTTATTCTGTAATACAGTAAGAAAAGAGGTGTAAAGAATGAAACAATCAAACTGCGGTTTTATATGCAAATGTGCAATATGCGGAAAGCCTGATTTAGTAATGTCTGAGTTGACGCTAAAAGCCAATTATGGTAGCAGTTATGACGGCGAAGTGTTACAAATCGATTTGTGCGGAAATTGTGCAGATAAAATCTTTGTATCGTTATCCAATGAGCATAGAACTTTTTAGTACCGTTTAGAACTTTTAAGGTTCTAAAAATTTTTAAAAACCCTTTAGTGGTGCGGGTTGCGAGCCTCAGCCTTAAAAGCGAAAACAACTCCAATCATTATATAATAAAATACTATATACAAGTAAAAATAATAAATAATATATTTGATATAGTTGATATATAAATACTGTTTTATCCAACAGGAAAACATTTTTATTAAATATAAATGAGTGCAAATCTTAATAGTCTGTTTGAGCCTGTCAGTAATACAAATTCAGCTATTAAATGCGAGTGTTAATAACAGCAACAGTACACAGGGATTTGTACGAATGATTATTTATATAAAAAATGTTATATGGTAATTAAATGA